>NZ_BAACAP010000131.1:0-30671 GCF_045865695.1 Scytonema hankhaensis NUACC26 | reverse complement strand
GACTTTAACTTAATACGACGTTCTCAAAAAAGCTCCTAAATTTTGTTGTTGTTGACTTTTTCTTTGTATTACTTTATCCCGCACTCACGAAAACGAACTGGTAGAATCTCCTCACTTAAAATTCTTAGTACTCGATGAATTGCATACCTATCGAGGACGCCAGGGTGCAGATGTTGCTATTCTGATTCGCAAACTCCGCCAACGCTGTGGTAAAAACCTTTTGTGCATCGGAACGAGTGCAACGATGTCTAGTGAAGGTTCTCGCGAACAACGCCGTCAGGTTGTGGCAAATGTTGCTAGCAAATTATTCGGCGTGGAAATCAAAGCTAGTAATGTCATTGACGAAACCTTACAACGTTCTATCCAACGTCTAGAGCCTTCCGTAGAAGAACTCCGTCAAAGCATCCAAGCTGGTTTACCTCCAGAGTCTGCACAAACTTTGGAAAACTTTAAACAGCATCCCCTCAGCCACTGGATAGAAATGAATTTTGGGTTAAAGGAAGAAGTCATAGACGGATTACCAGATGTCAAGGATAAACCCTCTGCTACATCCACTGACAAAATTATTCCTTTTCCTACAAAATCTGCTTATAAAGAAGCCAAAGTTGCTTCAACTACAGGGACATACAAAACATCCTCTAAAAAATCTGTTAATTATGTCCGCCGTCAACCTATCACTCTTCAGGAAGGTGCGGAAAGACTAGCGCAAGTTTGTAGTCCTTCAGGTTCACTGGATGAAGATGCACTCAAGCGGGACTCCCAACAGTGTTTAACAGTCCTCCAACAAATGTTTCTTTGGGGAAGCAAAACAAAGGGGCTGGCTTTTCGCCTACACCAATTTATTTCCCAAGGCGGTAGCGTTTACGCCACTATTGAAAGTCGGTGCGATCGCTTTCTCACCCTAGAAGGACAGTATACAACCACGGAAAACCGCCTGCTTTATCCTCTAGTCTTTTGTCGGGAATGCGGACAGGACTACTATGTCGTGCGCTACGATGCAGACAAAGAGATGATTTTGCCACAATTACCCACCGCCTTAGATATCAATCCCGATGATGCAGATATTACCGAAGGTTATCTCACCCTAGATGAACCAGAACTTTGGGATAAAAACGATGAGGATAGACTCCCCGATTCTTGGTTTAAAGAAACCAAAAAGCTGGGGCGTGTTGTCAAACCAGAATACGCAAAGCACCTTCCTCTCAAATTGCAAGTTCTACCGGATGGTAAAGTCACCTCTTCTGTTTTACAAGGTACGACTTGCTGGTTTATCCCCAAACCATTTCTGTTTTGTTTGCATTGCGGTGTCGTGTATGATAAAAAACGCAAAGACTTTACCAAACTCTCTCGCCTCAGCAGTGAAGGACGTAGTACCGCCACCACTTTGCTTTGTCTTTCCACCGTTAGTCGCCTCAAGCAAGTTTTTACAGACAATAACGCCAAAGCTGCCAAAATTCTCAGTTTTACCGATAACCGTCAGGATGCTTCATTACAAGCGGGACATTTCAATGATTTTGTGCAAACCAGTTTCTTACGGGCGGCGTTAAATAGTGCTATTCAAGAAAATCAAGACTTGACTCACAAAGGGCTTGCATCGGAAGTTGTTAAACAAATGGGTTTATCCCAAATAGATTATGCAACTCAAAGCGCTGAATTTGGTATTGGTAAACGGAGAAATGAGGAAGCTTTTAGCAATTTGATTGAATATCGATTGTATGAAGCTCTCCGTCGTGGATGGCGAATTGTTCAACCAAATTTAGAACAATGCGGTTTGTTAACTATAGAATACAGTACCTTAAGGGAAAGCTGTGCCAATACTAAGCTTTGGTAAAAATATCGCCATCCTATCTTACTCCAAGCCTCTCCCAAACAAAGATATTTTGTCGCCAAAACCTTTCTCGACCACTTGCGGAAACAATTAGCGATCGATGCTGCTATTCTACAACCAGATGGTATAGAAAACCTAAAAAAAGAAGTAGCTCAAGCCTTGAAAGAGCCTTGGAAAATAGATAATTTTGAGTATTTGCATCAAGCAACTTGGGCAATTCTGGGCAATTCCGATAAGAAAATTCAATTCAGAAGTGCGGTTAAACTCACATTTCGGAGTGAAATCGGGCGCTTTCTTCGTTTCAATCGGGCGTGGGATTGGTTGCAAAAACCTTTATCTGAATTAGAATATAACGAACTGATTAACGCTTTAGTGAATGCTTTGGTAGATGCAGGTTACTTATACAAAAAAGGAGAAGAAGTTCAACTCAAAATTAACTCAATGGTTTGGAAAGCGACTCAATACAGTGAAATTCCTCCCGATCCTTTAACTTCACGTCGTTTGCACGGTGATGAAAGAAATATTTCTGTCAACCAATTTTTTCAAAGCTTTTACCAAACTAACGCCCATCAAATCAAAGCAATGGAAGGGCGAGAACATACCGGACAGGTAAAAAACGAAAACCGTCAGGAACGGGAAGACAAATTTCGGAAGGGAGAATTATCCGCTTTGTTTTGTTCGCCTACAATGGAATTGGGGATCGATATTTCTGACTTGAGTGTAGTTCACTTGCGGAACGTTCCCCCTAGTCCTGCAAATTACGCCCAAAGAAGCGGTCGTGCGGGAAGAAGCGGACAGGAAGCTTTAGTTATTACTTATGCTTCTATTGGTAGCGGTCACGACCAGTACTTTTTTAAACGCCAAAATCAAATGGTGGCTGGAGTTGTTACTCCGCCTAAACTCGAATTGGCTAATCAGGATTTAATCGAGTCTCATGTGTATTCAATATGGCTAGCACATACGGGTTTATACTTGGGCGATTCGATGAATCAAATTCTGGAACTCGATTCTCCTGGCTATCCCTTGAAGGAAGATGTATCTCAGAAACTGAGTATGCGTCCAGAGAAACTGGCAAAGTGTTTGGACGCTACAAAATTGATTTTATCTGATGTTTTCTGTCAAGATGACTTGAAAAAAGCTTCTTGGTATTCGGATAATTGGTTACATTGTACCCTGGAAAATGCATTTCATGCTTTTGACCGAGCTTGCTATCGCTGGCGTCGGCTTTACAAAGATGCAGTCGAACAGTTACAAGATGCCCGTAACATTATAGACCGTTGTGCTAGAGGATATGCAACTCATGAAGAACGAGATATTGCTCGGGCTCAAGAAAAGGAAGCACTGAGGCAAAGAAACTTACTTGTAGGACAAGTGAAGGGGAAAAGCAATAGTGAGTTTGAATTCTATCCCTACCGTTACTTTGCTGCTGAGGGCTTTTTGCCAGGGTTTAACTTCCCCCGTTTACCAGTTCGAGCATTTATTCCTACAGAAGAAGGTGGTGAATTTATATCGCGGCTCCGTACAGTGGCTCTCAGAGAATTTGCTCCTAGTAATATTGTTTACTATGAAGGCAGTAAATTTATGGTTCATAAAACCAAAATTTCTGTGAGTGGAATTAATTATCAACGGGTTCATGTCTGCTTTAAATGCGGTTATTTTCACCCTGGGGAAGAAAGCGATCGCGATACCTGTTCTAACTGCAATGTCCGTCTCACAGACAGTCACAATAATAAAGCTTTACTGACCCATTTACTAGAAATGGAAACAGCCTTCACTCGTCGTCTCGATCGCATTACCTGTGATGAAGAAGAGCGGCTAAAATACGGTTACAACATCACAACTCATTTCCGCTACGATAACCAAAAACGGATATCAGCCACCGTACAAACCGCCAATGGTACAGAATTATTACGTATCACCTATGGTGCGACAGCGAATGTATGGCACATCAATCGCGGATTAAATAAGAAAAAAAGTGAAGAACGAGGATTTAAACTCGATATTGCTACGGGAATTTGGGGCGATCCTAAAAATGACCAACCCACTGACAGCTTGCATACTGAAATTAACTTAATGGTGAGCAATACTTGTAATATTCTGGTTATCGAACCATTAAGTATTCCGACGGAGAACAATGAAGCTTTTATTGCTACCTTCCAATATACCTTGGAAACAGCAATCCAAGCCGTCTACAAATTAGAATCAGATGAACTTGATTCTGAAAGGCTAGGAGATAGCAAGTACTTACTTTTCTGGGAAGCAGCTGAAGGAGGTGCAGGCGTTCTTTCACAGCTGCTAGAACAACCAAACGCTTTTGCGAAAATAGCTGATGCGGCTTTAGATATCTGCCATTTTAAAGACGCAAAAGACAGTTGTATCCAAGCTTGCTATGAATGTTTGCTTTCTTACCGCAATCAGTTTGACCATGCATTGATAAACCGTCACTCAATTCAACCATTGCTCGAACAACTGCTTGATAGTACTGTTGTGTGTGAAGAGCGGGGAACAACTCGTTGCGATCGCTATCAACAATTGCTGCGACAAACAGACCCAAATTCTGATTTTGAGCGAGCGGTGTTACAAGAGATTTATCAACGGGGATATAAACTTCCAGATACAGCACAGAAATTGATTCCAGAAGCTAACTGTAAACCAGATTTTTTATATGAATTAGATGCGGTTGCTATTTTCTGTGATGGTTCAGCCCACGACCATCCCGACCAGAAAAAGAAAGACCGTATTGAGCGAAACAATCTCAAGTACAATACCAAGTACCGTGTCTTGACTCTCCGGTATGATGAAGATTGGCAAGCTTTGTTAGAAGATTTGTCCCATCTTGCTTAAGTGCAATATATCAAATAATTAAGGAACCGCAGATGAACGCAGACGAACGCAGATAAATCTGTAATTGATTCAAGTGAGAACTGCTATAAGCTATATATTGATGCCGAACAACTCAATTACAACCTGCTACTTTGATATAGCATATAGTGACTCAAGGTCATTATCGTCAAAACTTTCTAAGGTATGTCTATAAAAAAATCGGCATGGCTTTAAAAGCCATCCACCAACAGTACGTTCAAAGATGCGGTAGTAGTCTGGAAGATAAACCTCTGTTGTATTCATCTGCTATACTCCAAATTAACAGCATTAATCCCCAATGGGGTCTTGGGGGTTCTAGCTATTTCTAACTAGCGTTGTTCGGCGGCTCGTCTTTCAACTTTCTTAGCAACGAACTTACAAAAACTCGCCAATTCGAGTACAAAGATATAGACTATAAATTATGATCGATACTATTCCTGCCGAAAATGTAACACTAGAGCAACTCCGAGAATTATTTGGATTAGAGTTAGTTGAAGATAACTTGTTTCCCGAATGGCAAACAGAGTTACCCGAATTAACCGACCAAGAAAAAGAGTTACTCAACCAAGTCAAAGCTGGGTATATAAATTTACGGAATTATCCACCATTTCTAGAAAACACTGTAAATACAGTAGTGCTTTCACCACTATTATTTATTGGTAAATTTTATTTGCCACCATTTCATATAAAATTAGAAAAATCTATTGATGTTGAAACAGAGGATAGAGAGACTAAAGTTAAAGGACGAATAGACGTATTACTTTTGAACGATAAGCTTTGGGTTACAGTGATTGAATCAAAACAGGTTGCTTATTCAGTGGAAGCAGGACTCGACCAGTTATTAGTATATATGCTGGCTGCACCCCACAATGAAGTTTACGGAATGGTGACATCTGGTGGAAGTTTTATGTTTGTGAAGTTGATAAAAGGTAAAATACCTAAGTATATAACTTCAGACATTTTTGATATTCGTAATCGCGGTAATGAACTATATGATGTCTTGAAAATTCTGAAAAAAATAAGTCAAATGACTCAATAATGAGGAAAAATCGCTTTTGGAGATGCAAACGAGGACAATTGAACTACATTCGGCGAGGGGGTCAGCAAAACCCGGAAAAACTGATTTTCTCGTTGACCCCCTCGCTCAGCCTCCCAGCAAGGGTTTCAGCGTTTTTTTGCCTCCGTTTCAAGCGGAAAATTGCTCTTGTGTCAGACCCCCTCGCAAATGGCGTCTGGACATCAGACTGGGTAAGGGTTTAAAATCGAGGGCTTGCGCTCTTGAGAAAGAATCTAGACTCATTGACACATGAAAAGTAGGGGAAGTGTATCCTCTGGCGTTTCAACACTTGCGCTCTTGAGAAAGAATCTAGACTCATTGACACTCGAAGTTTATCTAATTGTTCAGTATTTCCTTCAGCTTGCGCTCTTGAGAAAGAATCTAGACTCATTGACACTATAATCTTTAATAGCATTGTTAGCCGCCCAATCTGAAGTACTTGCGCTCTTGAGAAAGAATCTAGACTCATTGACTTGATCCCAAATTATTTGACTTTGGCAGAGATTGTACTTGCGCTCTTGAGAAAGAATCTAGACTCATTGACTTTCCTCGTAGTTGAGAAGCCCTTCTTTCTGTTGTAGAACTTGCGCTCTTGAGAAAGAATCTAGACTCATTGACCGATTAATTTCTACCCACCAATTAAGCCTAGATGCACTACTACGTGTTTAGGTAATCGAATGGTACTCCCTGGGAGTCTTAGCAAAGCGATCGCATCTAAATCAAAAACGTGAAATCAGTAGAGTTATTTACAGGTGCTGGAGGTTTAGCGATAGGAACAGCCATTGCTGGCTTCCATCACTTGGCACTCGTCGAACGGGATAAACATAGCTGTCACACTATCCGGGAAAATCAACAAGGAAGGTGTCCGGTAGAGGAACGGTAATAACCACATTTATTGCTCGCTAATATGGCGCTGTTCAGTTGTGTGCAATACATAAAAATGAAGAGGCGCTGTTTGAAACGTCTCTACATTGTTATATTCAGGCAATGGAGGAAACGAAACACGCGGGTTCAATTTGTCATTCGCACGAAAAAGTATTTACATTTGGGAATTTTGGTTTACCAATAGAAATTAAAGGAGTTGCATAATAAAAAATATAAAAAATAAGTATCAAAATAAAGATAAAATACTATGAAATTACATTTTTAATTCTTCTTACGGAAATTAAATTCAATGACACGATTTATCCACGACCAATTCTCAAAAGACTATCTTGAAAAACTTCTTAAACCTTATGGAAATGTGGAAGTACCCAAGCGTGTGGCGGGAGAAGTAAGACAAATTGATGTATTCTTTGCTCCTTTAGCACAGCAGGATACTAGTTTAGAAATACTGGAACTGTTAGGAAAATTTGCTGCAACACCGGCTATTTTTGAACCATTTCGTAATGCGGCTGACGAAGAGGAAATTTGTGATTGTTTATTGAAACTACTGGAAGTTAGAGGTGAACTAAAGCGGGAAGCCAAAAGAAACGAAACTTCGTTCCTCAAGTCATCTATTCCAAATTTATGGGTTCTTACACCTACTGCATCTCCAAAACTGTTATCTGAATTAAGTGCAAAAGGTGTAGATTGGGTGCGTGGAGTTTACTTTATGGCAAAGACCTTGCGAACAGCCATAGTTGCTATTCATCAGTTACCAAAAACTCCAGACACTTTGTGGTTGAGGATACTTGGTCGAGGAAAAGTACAAAGTCAGGCAATTGATGAGTTAGAATCACTACCATCAAACATCCCGGAACGCAAAGCAGCGTTAGAATTGTTGTACACCTTGCAAAGTAACTTATCAGTAGCTCAAAACCCGGAACAAGAGGATAGGAAATTGCTTATGAGATTAGCACCACTATATCAACAAGATAGAGAACAAGCTGTACGAGAAGGAGAACAGCGTCTAATTATACGTCAGTTCACTCGCCGTTTTGGTGAGATTGATGCATCATTAACTGAAAAAGTTCGAGAATTATCAATTGAGCAACTAGAGGCATTAGCAGAAGCATTCGTAGATTTCTCAGATATAACTGATTTAGAATCTTGGTTAACAAACCACCAAGGATAAAGGAATCAGTCAACTTGGTGAAAAGCAAGGATGATTTGGGTTTTCAACAATAAAAGTTAAATACCATTTCATCCTGTTTAACGACCGATATATAGCGTTTCCTAACTGATATCTTGTACCTCCCTTGTAGGAGAGAACGGTGGGCTTTAGCTCTACCTACGAAATGATCAGCTTTTTAGGCTAAGCTTTTCGATTGGGAGATTGTGGTGCAAGATGTAAGCTAACCTACTGAGGTACAAACATATCCGCGCCCTTGGGTGCGTTCATCTGCGGTTCATTCTTTCTTAAAAAACTTCACAAAAGGTAGAAATTGCCATAAAAAATTCTCAACTTCTCCCTTTTTAGCAAGGATTTAAGGTCTACTAGCCTGACTTACTTACAAACAAACTTAAAAGGAATTACATAATGTACAAAAAAGCATATGGCATCATTGAAACACTAGCACCACTGCACGTAGGTGCAACAGCCGGAGAAGAAAGCGGAAACTTAAACCTCATATTCCGCGACCAATTTACCCAAACAGGTATAATACCAGGGAGTTCCCTACGCGGTAGAATGCGATCGCGAAGCGCAAGCTGTACTCAGCTTATCGCAAATACGCCTCGAGCAGGGAGAAAACGAAGCAAACTACTGGTATGGAAATGCAGCCGACTCCGAACAGTCAGAAATCAATCGATAAACTTGTTGATTTTTTCAATCTTCATAGTATTAGTTTAGATAGCGATCGCGATTTTGAAATACCACAAGCCACTCAACGTATTGTAGATAGTCTTGACTTAATTAGCTTTTTCTTCACTCAACAAAATTATATACAAGGTATAACCCTGCTTGCGGCGGCTCAAAAAACCTTTTTAAAGGTAGCTATTTTATCAAAGATAGCATTAATTAACGAAACTATCTCCTTAAGTGGCACTACTTATAAAGTATCAGAGCTAGTGGAATGGGTTCCTCTTGGCTTATTTTTAAGTGATAAAGTGAGTTCTGAGAGTTTAGCTTCCAAAAGAAATATTTTACAAAAATTAAAATTTCCAATTGAAAGAGTTAAGCTTGAAAATAATGATGATTTTCAAGTCACTAGTAAGAACTTTGCGTTATTAGCTTGGTTACAAAAGCTAGAATCTAGTTTTAAAAAGTGGTACTTATTGCAGTTCTCTTGTAATAAAAGAAACAGTGATAACGACCTCCGCAACCAATATATGCATAATTTGAGAGGTATGGAAGATAATGATGTCGTTGAATATTTATTAGGATATAGCAATAATCAAACTTCTTATGTTATGGAAGCTTATAATCTTCACGTGAAGCAACCATTTTTAGATGCCATGACTCTTTTGAATCTTCCCTATAAAAGAGAGAATTTGAAGAAAAAACTCCAAAAAATAGCTGATTCTCTTGTTTAGGAATTTCCCTGAAAAATAGCAGTTCTAAATCATTTGCGAACAGTTAGAGCCCCGACTTCTCAAAGAAGTTAGGGATCTGGAAATCATGAATTTTTACAAATCAGATAGGATTGCTATAAATTCTCCATCTTGTGGTACAGGCGTCCTCTCCCGTACATTCTAAACGGCGGACAAATAATCTGGCAATCAACACAATGACAAAAGCGGGCGATGGGACTCGAACCCACGACGTTCACCTTGGGAAGGTGACATTCTACCACTGAATTACACCCGCAAATGATTGCGCGACCGCTTGAATTTTCTGTTATTGTAGCACAGTTTTTCAATTTTAGCTATGAGGTGGTAAATAAATTTACAATCTCTTAGCGTTCGCAACTCATTTCCAATCAAAACACATGATATCTAATAGTTTCTACTAGCCAAGCAATGATAAAATTTTAGAGCATAATCTATGCCTGAACCTATTTCTCTAATTTCTAGTGCTGATATTAAACAAGAGGAATTTATTCATTTTTTACAGAAAGCTGGAGCAGTGTTACATCCTGATGGTTTGTATGATGGATGTTTATCTAAGGGGAATATTCATGTTTGGATTGCTTTAGATAATAGTGAGCTAAAAAACTTTGATGCTGATAAAATTAACTTAATTACGCAACAACTTAATGGTATTCCACAAACTCACATTCTACTTGATGTCAGTAAAAAACTAGGTATTGAACAATTAGCGTTTGAGTTTGCCCATAAGTTTGTAGAACGATGGAACTGTATTATTTACGACTCAAACCAAAAAGTTTACTCAAGACAGGAATTATTAGAATTATACCGAACTGCTTCTTGACATGGCAATTGTGTCGCACTGAGGAACGCAAGATTTCCAAAAGATGCAGGCGATCGCGACTATTCACGGAATTGAATTTTTCGCAGTCTCCATCAACAACATAATACGATCGAGAGCCTTTGGTATTCTACGCGATCGCACTCAGTAAGAGACTTCTACCCGAACTAGCTAAATTTTTTAGTAATAATTGCTATCACCTCAGCTTCTTCTAGAGTCATGACTCCGTCCATTTGAGCGATTCTATTACATTGAGCTAAGAGCGGTAGTTTTGTAGTCTTGCCACTAACTCAGTTATAATATAATAGCGAAAATTACATAGCTAAGTTGGTTTACTCCCGAACCGTCAGCTATATTACCATTACACGTAGGTAGGGCTAAAGCCCACCCTGCAAAGAGCGGTAATTTTAGAGCGGAAAGGGAGGAACAAAATGAGAGATAGAAATGGATTTTACTTCTGAACTTCAGCAAGAGGTTGAACAATGGGCTAAATCTCTCGGTTTATCAACCGAGCAGTTTGTTGTTCAAGCGGTGTCTGAAAAGTTATCTATGCTTAAGCAACAGCGAAAAAATCGTGCAATTGAGCCGCTCAAAACAGATGCTTTGACTTCACGTTCTGAGCATCCAAGATTATACCGCAAACATGGTGTTTTAGTGATTGAAACTGGACAGTTAAATGAGTTTGATATCAATGCATTTATTAGTGAGATGAGAGAGGAAAGAATTCAAGAACAGATAGGGAAAATGCGTCTGTGAAAGTTTTGTACGATACGTCTGTATTAATTGCTGCATTATTAGTCAATCATCCAAACCATTGTCTCGCATTTCCTAAACTTGAGATGGCACAACGTCAGGAAGTTCATGGGTATGTGTCAACTCATACCTTGGCTGAATTGTACTCTGTAATGACTCGTCTGCCAGAACCTCTGCGAGTTTCTCCAGATGAGGCTCTTTCAGTGATTGCCGATCTGGTTAAGTATATTGAAGCAGTTCCCCTGCAGGCTGAAGATTACCAGGCGGCGATTACTCAAATGGCAGTGCTCAAACTTTCAGGGGGTGGTGTATTTGATGCATTGATTGCTCAAGCGGCTGTGAAGGCAAATGTTGATTGTCTTTTGACATTGAATCCAAAAGATTTTATTCGATTGGGAGAGGCAATTGCAGCATTAGTGCAAGTGCCTGAATAACGATGAATTGATTCATTATTATATTAAGTTATACTGAACTGCTTCTTAACATGGCAATTGTGTCGCACTGAAGAACGCAAGATTTCCAAAAGATGCAGGCGATCGCGACTATTCACGGAATTGAATTTTTCGCGATCTCCATCAACAACATAATACGATCGAGAGCCTTTGGTATTCTACGCGATCTTAGTAAGTAATAGACTTCTACCCAAACTAGCTAAATTTTTTAGTAATAATTGCTATCACCTCAGCTTCTTCTAGAGTCATGACTCCGTCCATTTAAGCGATTCTATGACATTTACCTGCTATGTGTTTTACTAGGTGGATGCTTTAAAGCGAGACTATTTGACTCACGTGACCTGCTACGATTTGCCAACGGTTTTGGCGTTGTAACCAGACGCGAGTGAAGCGATAGGGTTCTGAGAATGCTTGACCGTTAAGGGTTCCAGCAAGTTCTGCTTTGAGGGTGACTACGATGCAATCCTTGCTGTAAGGATGGATTTGGCGATCGCTAATCTCCACCTTTGTGAATCGAAAGATTCCAGTCCGGTGTGCTTCGAGATCGTACTGCTTGTTACCCACAAAACCTGTATGCATCGTCCAAACTAGGTCATCAGCAATCAGTTCATCTAGCACAGCGACATCACTACTAAGCATCGCTTGCTGTAATTTTTCTTCCAAGGTTTCGATTGTTGTCTTTTCCATAATGGCATCGCAATTAGGGTCAGCGATCGCCTGAAATACATCAGTACTGGCAACAGGTCTATTCATTTTCCAAAATATTTAAGTGAATGCTTAATTATTTATAGTATAGATAAGCTTTCACTTAACTGTCAAGGGCAAATATAGCATTTCCTACTCGGTTGAGGTACAAATTGCTCCGCGTCCGTCTGCGTCGAGGGTGCGGTTAATTCTTTCTTCTCAATGTCAACCCTTTCAATACGAACAAATGGACTATATTATTACCATATTCATATACAAAAAACAAAAAACTTACGATAATGCTACTTCCACCAAAATTACAAAATTTGCCTAATAATCTACTAATTAAAGGAGCATTTCGTATCGAATTAGTTGAAGGGATTCCCATTTTTCGGGCTTCTAGCACAGTTCAAAATCGGATTTAAGAATTATTAATAAAACAAAAAAATTTGACCTTTATGAAGAAATTGACGATTATCTCAGCTTTATCAATCGAACTGTTCGTAATGCTTTTTTAACACAAACGAGTCTCTAATTTTTCAAGAGTGTAATTAGTATTCGTGGTGCAGACAAACTTATCGGACTGCATCCCCCAACAGATGACCCAATTCTAGTAGAAAATCAAAAGATTAATTATAGTAATCCTAGTTAAATTGCGAGAAAACACGTAGGAATCTTGTCCAAGTTCAATGTAAAATTTAATTTATCCTTAGCCATTAGAAATCGTGGCTATACAGATGAAACCTGCCTCCACAGGTGATTTAACAAAGTCCACGTAGGTGGACTTTGCTTGTATAGTCGCGAATTCTATTCGCCCTAGCTATAAACATTGCAAAAAATCCCAAATAAATTCCAGCATAAATAAGAGCTTTACTACTAGAGATTTGCTATAACCGTTAAGAAGTGTTAATTTTAGCAGTCAATAGCGCGTGCTTTAAATTTGAGCAGTCATATTATGGTACAAAACTACCAATTTCGAGAACAAGAAGCCAGTTTGCAAAATCTAAATGGCTACAATCCAAGAGTGTTTCCAGCTTTCCACCAAACTGTTCGCAGCCATTTCCCTGGAACTTTGCCGTTAGAAAGCTATATGAGCAAGACTTATGAGTGCTTGAGTTCCCATGGCTTCGTGGATGAAAACACAATGGGAATGGTGGCTATATGTCGTGATGAGATTGCAGATCCACTCTTTGATGCAGTTGTTAAATACTGGGGTAAAACATTCAACTGTTGCAGCTTAGCAGGGTTTGTCACAATGGGCAAAACGGGTTTAGCAGCAGCAACAGATCATACTCCCATCTTTGACGGTTTGCGTCGTTTCACTTTTTATGCGATGCCTCATATTGCTATTTCTCGGTATGGCGAGATTGGGAAAGTCTATCGTCAAGGTCTGGACAAACCTTCTCATGCTTGCGGTGCATTGGAAGCTATTGTCAAAGAACTTGAATTAGGATGTCTCAATCTAGAAACTGATATGCAAGATATCGAGCAAAGCATTGTTCGGCAGAAAATTATTTCTACCCTCCAATATGGAGCTAAACCCGATTTAGTTGAGATTACAAAGTTAGCTTGTCAGATTATTTCTAAAGATTTAGAAAAACTTTTGAGGACTTTAAACTCTTCCGTATTCAATTATGCTGTTATGACGGGTATTCAGATCCACGGACCTTTAGAGACACAATGGGTATACCCTCAAAACTTTTATGTTATTGGATCTGAGGGTAAAAAAGTTATTGATTTATTGTAGCTTTAAGGTCGGGGATCTGAACCCAGAAAAATGTCTTATTTCAGTTAACGGGCGGTCGATCCCTCACTGTGTCATTTTCTTTAGCAACGTGTCTTCGTTGCTTTTTTTTCCCAAAACCGTATTTAACTAGATTCAGCATCCAGGTTTGGAAATTATCAATATATGAAAACAGCACGGGTACGACGACTAGGGTGAGTAGAGTAGAAGTGGTAAAACCTCCTAAGATAGCAACTCCCATTGGTTGGCGGACTTCAGCTCCTGCACCAATTCCCAATGCTAAGGGAATAGTCCCTGCGATCGTTGCTAACGAAGTCATCATAATTGGGCGCAAACGGGATACCCCCGCTTCTATCAGTGCCTGACGTTGAGTTTTTCCTTCTTCTATATTGAGAATTGTGTAATCAACTAATAAAATGGAATTTTTTGTGACAATTCCCATCAGTAACACAATACCAATCAAAGCATAGATTCCCAATGCTTTCTGTGCCAGCATTAAGCCTACCAAAGCACCACCCAAACAGAAAGGTAACGCTGCCATAATTGTTATGGGATGAAGGAAGTTGTTATACAACAAAACGAGAATCGCATAAATACACATCAAGGCAAGCCCTAATGCACTGCCAAAACGACTGAAGATATCAGACATAATCTTCGCATCTCCAGAGTTTTGCAACACGACTCCTGGAGGTAGCTTTTGCATAGCGGGTAGTTGGTTGACGGCTTTGAGACCGTCTCCCAAGGAAATTCCTTGTAAGTTCGCTTCTAAAGAAACTTGACGGGTGCGATCGAAACGGTTAATACTTGCAGGACCACTGCCAAAGCGGATATCTGCAACGGCGACTAAGGGAACCACACTTCCATTTGAAGTGGGAACTTGCAGATTTTTGAGAGTCGTGATGTCCTCACGGGCTTTGGGGTCAATTTGGATGCGGATTGGGATTTGGCGATCTGGTAAATTGTATTTCGCCAAGCTCGCATCATTATCTCCAATAGTTGCAAGAGATGCAGTACGGGCAATAGATTGCACCGAGACTCCTAAATCAGCCGCCCGTTGCGGATTGGGAACAACCAAAATTTCTGGTTTCACCAAACTCGCGCTGGAAGACACCTCTACCAATCCTGGTATTCCCCGCATTTGTTTTTCGATCGCATCTGCAGCTTGGGTTAATGCTTCAGGATTTTCACTCCGTAAGAGTATCGTCAAATCCTTAAGACCGCCAACAGAACCAGCACTTTGGAAACCAATTCTTGCGCCCGGAACTCGTTCCAACAAAGGACGCACAGTTTTTTCAAACTCTACCTGGGAAAGTTTTCTCCCTTCTTCTTTGGGCTTCAACAGAAGTGTCAGTGTTGCAATATTAACATCTTCTACAGACAGCACGCTCACAACATTAGGATTGTCCTTCACGAGGTTGGTAATTTGAGTTGCCACCTGTTTGGTATCTTCCAAGGAAGAACCAGGGGGGAGTTCGGCAGAGATAACAGAAATTCCTATATCACTACCATCGACCAATCCTTTAGGAATGAGAGGAACAAGCATCAAACTCGCAATGAAGAATGCTAAGGCAATCCCCATAGTTGTTAACCTGTGACGCAACGCGAATCTGAGTAGGGATTTGTAGGGTTGGAAGCGAGGACGGGAGAAGGGGGGGAGGGGGGGAGTGGGAGAGGGGGGGAACTTGCCATTTTCCCCTTGTCTCCTTGTCCCACTTTCTTCTTGTCTCTTCGGATGCTTGTCCTTTATTAAATACGCCCCCATCATTGGCGTAATCATCCGCGCTACCAAAGTTGAGAAGATGGTAGAAACAGCAACGGTAACACCAAAAGGTTGGAAAAATTGACCGGGAACGCCGCCCATAAATGCAACGGGTAGAAATACGGCGATAATTGTTGCCGAACTTGCTATCACTGCCAAACCCACTTCATCAGATGAGTCAAATGCAGCTTGCCATGCTGATTTACCCATTGACATATGCCGTTCCATATTTTCAATTTCTACGACGGCGTCATCTACCAGGTTACCAACTGCAAGTGCAAGTGCTAGCAAGGTCATATTGTTGAGAGTATAACCTAAGGCATACTGCACGGCAAAGGTTGGAATCATTGAGAGTGGCAGTGCAACGGCTGTGATTAATGTTGCTCGCCAGTCACGTAAAAACACTAAAATAACAAAGACTGCGAGTAATGAAGCTTGGATTAATTCATCAATTGTACTTTGGTAAGAGTTCCTAACAAAAGAAGCTCTTGTAAAAATTAATTCTAACTTAACATCAGCAGGAAGAGTTTTTTGCAGTTTTTCGACGGCTGCTTTGACACCTTCTTCCACCGTCACTAGAACACTGCCCGTACTTCGCAGTACTTGGAACGCGACTACAGGTTTGTTGTTCAATATAGCAGATTGTCGCACATCACCATAGCTATCTTCTACCGTTCCCAAGCTAGATAAAGGTACGGAACCACCTTCAGGTAAAACAATTTCGTAGTTTCTTAAAACTTTTACGCTAGCAGCACTCCCAAGAGTACGGATGTTTTGTTCGCTACCACCAAGTTCTGCACGCCCACCCGGTAAGTTAACGTTAAAAGCTCGGATCTGATCGTTGACTTGAGTAGCAGTAATACCTAAAGATTGCAAGCGAGCGGGGTCTAAGTTAATCCGAATTTCTCGATTCACTCCACCTATTCGATTGACTTGCGCTACCCCTCGAACCGCTAGCAATGCACGGCTGATAGTTTGGTCAACAAGATTACTTAATTCCTCTACAGAACGTTTATCAGACCTGACTGCATAAGTTAGGATAGCACCTCCGGCAAATTCTACCCGTTGCACAATGGGGTCATTGATATCTTGGGGAAGGTTTTGACGAATTTGAGAGATAGCATTGCGAACATCATTGGTAGCGCGATCTGTGTTTGTCCCCAACACAAAATTAATTATCGTTGTGGACACACCATCAGTAACTATCGATCGCAATTCGTCAATATTTCCCAATCCAGCCACAGCATCTTCAATTTTTTTGGTGACTTGAAATTCTAATTCCGTAGGTCCCGCCCCCGGTTGCGTGACTGTTACCTCTACTGTTGGAATATCAATATTAGGGTTAGTATCAATCCCTAAAGATTGAAAGGAAAACCAACCCACTATCGTCAAAATCAAGAATAAGACTATTGTTGGAACTGGCTTTTTTATCGACCAAGCTGAAACGTTGAAGGACATGGAAGTTTTGTTAGTTATTAGTTGTTAGTAGGGGCGTGGCGGTAAGAGCACCTGTACAGTTAGTTAGTAGGTAGGGCAATGCCCATCAAAAGTTTCATGTGGTGGGCATTGCCCACTCTACAATGCTGAAATTTTTTCACAAATTAGATAAGATTTCTATTGTTAGTTGTCGATCGCCATTAGTCATTAACTAATAGCTATCAGCATTAACGACTCGCACTTTGTCGCCATCTTTGAGATAGCCAGCACCTTGGATGACGATGCGCTCGCCACGTTGCAATCCTTTTTTGACTTCCACTCTGCCACCAATAAGAACCTCTCCCAGTTCTACTTTTTGAGCGCGAACTGTGTCTTCACCCGATAGCATGAATACAATTACACTGCCATCAGATTGAGGTATTACGGCTTTTTGCGGTACAGCTATACCCGTTATGCTTGTGGTAGTAATGGCAGCACGGGCAAACATACCCGGTTTTAAAAAAGTCGTAGCAGGCAAATTAATTTTCACCGTTGCTTCGCGCCTTTGCTGATTCACAACTGGTTCTATTTCTCTCACTTTTCCTTGCAATTTCACCCGGCTATCCAAATCGGAAGTGATTTGTACGGGCGCATCAATTCGGACTTGTGGCAATTGAATTTCTGGAACTCGTGCAAGCAATTCCAACTCGCCATCTTGAATAATTGAGAACAATTTTTGTGTTCCGCCAACCACTGTTCCAACTTGAGTTTGTGGCGGTACGCCCGTCACATCTCCAACTCGTGCCAATTTTTCTGCCACAACTCCTGAGACAGGGGCGCGAACCACAGTTTGTCTGAGTTGAGTTTTGAGTTGTCCTACCTTAGCCGCACTACTCCTGACATTAGCTTGGGCGCTATTGACATTAGCTTGGGCAATATTGACATTTGCCAATGCACCGCCAATGTTCGCTTGAGCGCTCTTAACATTGGCTTGAGCACTTCTAATATTAGCTTCAGCAAGACGTACTGTCTCTGTTGCCGTTGCTAAATTTGTTGTAGCAGTATCAAATTGTTGGCGGCTAATTGCTCCTTCATTTGATAGTTGTTGATTGCGATTGAAATTGAGTTCCGCCTCTCTCAACTTTGCTTTGGCTTGAGCCAAATCAGCTAGTTTTTGCTGTACAATTGCTTGATTAGAAGCAACAACAGCTTCGCTAGATGACACTGATGCTCGTTTCGATATTAAATTAGCTTGTTCGGAACCAACATCCGCCTGTTTTGCCTCTACTTCCGCTTGTGCTTGCCGAATTTGCTCTTGTAGAAGAGAATCGTCTAAGATAGCCATCACTTGACCAGCTTCGACTTTTTCTCCTTGCTTCACAAGAATTTTTTTGATTTGCAAACCATTTGCTTGAGGCAAAACCGGAGTTAGATCGCGTGCTGCTACACTTCCCGTCGTGTATAGTGTACGGGCAACACGGGTTGTTTCAACTAGTGCGACAGTGACAGTCATGTTTGGTGCGGTTGCAACTGGTTGTTGGCTCACCGAACGATTACTGAGAACGCGCATTCCTCCAAAGGAGAGAGCAACACCTAAGCCAGTACCTATTAACAACGGTATTAGCCAAGAATTCCCTCGCTTAGGAACCGTTATTTCCTCTTCCCATCTGGCGTCTTCCTCCACCACTGATTCTTCCAGTTCTAGTTTCGATAAACTCTCTTCACCCACAGTTGATGCCTCCGCTTTCTGCCAAACTACCATAAGCAGTCTTGCTTAAGAAAGTTGAAAAATGATTGCTATATATTAAATATGACGTATTTGTTCACCTTCCGGTTGTGTGATTCCCCGGAATATACCCATGACAATAGTCATAACTTTAGCACCTGACCAGTGACCAGTGACCAGTAACCAGTGACCAGTGACCAATAACAAATGGTTACTAAACGTAGTGCAAGTCTCTAAAGTTGTTGATGGAGAAAAAGATATTACTTCATTATTCAAATACCCTACCTTTAACTGGCTACTGGTCACTGTCTAATTGGTCACCGATCGCTGTTAAACTGGTCACTGATTACTAGTCACTGCTTTATTGCTGTGCTAAAGTCAGAAAGATTTACTAGTGAATTGGCAACATAGCTAATTCAGTTACAAGTCCGTTCCATAAGAGCGTTCAAGGGGTTACCTGTTAACTCCGGAACTATCATTATGATTATGATAATTTAGGATAAATCATAAATAATTCTTATCAAATTGAGTGGTTACTATGTTTAATGCAACTGAGATTTTAATAGACACCTTTGTAGAGCAAATTCGTGAAGGATACACTCGTACCTATGGCTGTTACAAGCACGATTACCAAGATATCATAGCTTGGGCAGGTAATATGGCTTTGGAAAATATTGCCAATAGCGACGCCTTGTATCATAACGTAGAACACTCCATCTTAGTCACTTTAGTAGGGCAAGAAATTTTACGTGGGAAACATATTCGTGAAGGTGGGGTTTCCAGTGAAGACTGGCTGCATTTTATGATCTCTTTACTTTGCCATGACATTGGTTATGTGAAAGGGGTATGCCGTCAAGATCGCGATGAAGAAGGCTTGTATGCGACTGGTAAAGAAGGAAAAATGATTAGTCTAGCACCGGGTGCTTCGGATGCTAGCCTTACGCCTCACCATGTTGATAGAGCCAAACTTTTTATAGATGAACGTTTTGGCGGTCACAAACTAATCGATTCTGAAGTCATCAAGAGAAACATTGAATTAACTCGCTTCCCAGTACCAGCTGCAGATGACCACCAAGATCCACACAGTTTTGCAGGATTAGTGCGTGCAGCAGATCTGATCGGTCAGTTAAGCGATCCTCGTTATTTGAAAAAGATTACTTCCTTATTCTATGAGTTTGAAGAAACTGGTATGAATAAGGTATTGGGTTACCAAAATCCTTCCGATTTACGCAAAAACTACGCTAAGTTTTATTGGAATGTTGTCTATCAGTACATTCGCGATGCGCTACGTTACCTTTCTCTAACACAGCAAGGCAAACAAATTATTGCCAATCTTTACTCTAACGTGTTTGTTATAGAACACGAAAAATCTCAAGAAGATAACCTGTATTTGATGGAGAAGCTTCGCGCATAAGGAATTATGAATTATGAATGCTGAATTATGAATGTTACTATATAATTTCATAATTTATAATTTATAATTCCTATGAATTGGTGGTACAGACTTAAGAAAAATCCTTTAGCAAAATTTGGGGCGATCGTGCTCTTGATTTTCTACACGCTCGTCATTGCGGCTGACTTTGTTTCCCCTTATGACCCTTATGCCTCTCAACCAAATGGTTCCCTATTGCCACCAACTCGCGTTTATTGGGTTTCTCAAGAATCAAAACAATTTATCGGACCTCATGTTTATCCCACAACTCAAGGCGAAACAAATTTAGAAACAGGCGATCGCGAACTGATTGTCAACTACAAAAAGCCTTCTCCCTTGCGGCTGTTCGTCAATGGTTCTACTTACCGTTTATTTCAGTTAAGCGTACCCCTTCCACCTAAATGGGAAGAAGTCGATATCATTCCCGGTATCCCCCTAAATTGGCATTTATTTGGTGCTGACGGTGAGGTAAAGTTTAACCTTGTTGGTACGGATGACCAAGGACGCGATCAATTAAGTCGCTTGCTCGTTGGCGGTCGAATCAGCTTGTTTATCGGTATTATAGGTGTCCTTCTCACCTTTCCCTTGGGACTCATTATAGGTGGAATCTCTGGATATTTTGGTCGCTGGACGGATAGTGTCATCATGCGTTTAACAGAAGTATTGATGACTTTTCCCAGTATTTATCTGTTGGTAACTTTAGGAGCAGTCTTACCACCAGGTATATCTAATACTCAGCGCTTCTTACTCATTGTTGTCATTACTTCCTTTATCAGTTGGGCGGGATTAGCACGGGTTATTCGCGGACAGGTGCTTTCAATTAAAGAGCGAGAATACGTCCAAGCAGCCAAAGCAATGGGAGGCAAACCACTTTATATTATCCTTCGTCACGTACTGCCACAAACCGCGACCTATATCATTATTTCTGCTACTCTGGCTATTCCCAGTTTTATCGCGGCGGAAGCCGTACTTAGTCTAATTGGATTGGGAATTCAGCAGCCTGACCCTTCTTGGGGTAATATGTTATCTCTAGCAACTAACGCTTCTATTCTCGTCTTACAACCTTGGTTGATTTGGCCTCCAGCAGTTTTAATTATCCTGACAGTGTTGTCTTTTAACTTACTAGGTGATGGGCTAAGGGATGCCCTCGATCCCCGCAGTTTGCAACGGTGATACAGCAAAGCTACTCCCTTTGGGCTCTAAAATTACCGATAAGAGCGTAGGGTGGGCACTGCCCACCCTACATATAATGGTAATCGAATGGCACTCCCAGGGAGTAACTAGCGAATACTTACAAACCCAGCCTTTTTAATTAATTCCTGTCCTTGAGCAGTTAGTAGTAAGCGAGCATAAGCTTCACCTGCTTGTTGGTCAAGTTGATTATTCTGTTTAATCAGTACCGATAATCGTCGGCTTAGGGGATACTGACCGCTTAAAAAAGCTTCCTCGTTCACTTGGTTGCGCTGTTGCGGACATTGAGACAGGGGAATAAAGGGTGGTTTGTAAGGAGAAACAAGTTCATTGGAGTTACGACCTACCGGCAATGGCTTAACGTTACACTGCGATACCACCAAAGGCGCAGAGGTATAATAAATCCCCCCAGGATTGACAGCTACTTGGCGCAAAGCTTCGGTTGTCGTTGGCATAAATACAATAGTGCTACCAGAGTCTCGGTCTTTCTTACCGTAGGGTGTGATTTTTAGCTCGGGACCACCTACTTGTCTCCAGTTGGTGATTTTGCCTGCATAAATATCATTAAATTGGGCTACCGTTAAACCTTTGATGTTCAAGCTTGGGTTGACAGCGATCGCAACGCCATCAATCGCCACAGGTATTTCTTGAAGAGAAAAACCCCGTTGTCGCGCTTGCTCATATGCTTCATTAGAAATCGGGACAGAAGATTGAGAAAACGAGAGTTGATTGTCTAACAACATCCGGATACCTGTCTGAGAGCTAGGAGCACTGCGATCGGGGTCAGTGTAGCGCAAGCGAAACTGAGGCCAGACGTTTTGAATAACTGGATCTACGGTTTTGCGGATAGATACCCAGCTCGTGCTACCACCATAGTTAAACACTCCAGATGGAACGTTCTGCACAGAGGAAAAACTTTCAATGTTGGACTGCCCCACAGGTTGCGATTGATTCTTGACTAAACCACCTAAGTCAACACCGGAGCGCTTCATCAACCACCAAACACCACCTCCTACTAATCCCACTGTAATTAACAGTGCCAAAACAAGAACAGTGGTTTCGGACTTTTGGGGCATAGACATATGTCGCTCGCTTGTAGAGTCAGAAGACTTTTAAAATAGCAGCTTACTCCTTTAGTATAAGTTAAGTAAAAGTTAAATATAAATTATTATTAATTTAAGAGATCGGACTGCTAAGCACTGATTAACTGAGATAGGAGGGGACGGAAACTATAAACATTGTTGGTATTATCTGGAGTAAGTCTCAAAGAAATGGTTAAAAGGATACACAACTTTGCTGCTGCAAGTGAACTCGATCCAATCGTTTTTGGTGCCTCAAGACCGAGGTACTCCGCCCAAAACGTATCCGATTGGATTCACTTTATGAAGTGTCAAGGTATACAACGAGTTTGCTGCTTGCTTTCTGATTCTCAGTTAGCTCGTTACTCAGATCTCCTTGGAACCTACCAACAGGTGTTTGGGGTAGAACGGGTTTGTTGGGCACCGATTGAAGATTTTCAACTTGTCAACAGTGAAACCTTGCTCCAAAAGATTCTGCCGTTCCTAGCAACAGCAGACCAGCTTGGGGAGAAGGTAGTCGTCCACTGTTCTGGCGGGATTGGTCGAACGGGACATATTTTAGCGGCTTGGTTAGTGAGTAAACGAGGATTATCCAACTCAGAGGCAATTGCGTCTGTGAAACGGACTGGAAGAAATCCCTACGAAGCGGCAATTGTTGCTTTACTTAAAGGTCGCAATCCGTGGAAAGTCGTAGCACAACTAAACGCACTTTTGGATAATTGTCGTGCAAATTACTAAAGTCACTAGTTATTACATTAGTTTTCAAATAAATGAACCACACTATGCTCTTGTGGTACGGGCATCCCCGCCCGTATATTAGAGAGCGCGGGCGAGGACGCCCACCCCACAGTTAAGGTGGTCTAATAAAAGTGAAAATTGCTGCAATTTGAGGTATTTCAAAGGTTAACTAAAATCAAGAGAGGTGGTTTTTTTTACATGAAATATGAATGGAATTTCATATGAATCGTTTTTGAATTGCGATCGCAATTGTTAATAGCTGATACCTCTGCAATAGTTGCTCTATGAAAAATAGCACAAAGAAGCAGGTTGACTGTGTAGAAAAGCTCAAAGTACTGGCAGATGAAACCCGTCTGGCAGTCTTAGAACTCCTCATGAACAGTCCTAGATATGTGGGGGAGATGAACGCAATTTTGGGCTTGGAACAAAGCCTGCTCTCCCATCATTTGCAAGTTTTGCGTCGCGCAAAGTTTGTTGTACAAGAGCGTGATGGTAAAGCCGTTCTTTACCGCCTTGCTCCAGAAGTGGAAGTCACTGCAAGCAAAGCTTTAAACCTTGGTTGCTGTGTTCTCTGTTTTCACCAAAATCCCTAATTCGATTTAATTTATTCATGATGAAAAAGTCACAATTTTTAGTTCCCCTTGGAATTGGGCTAGCAAGCTGTGTTTGGCTGCAAGGCTGTTCTTCAGTAAACAACGCTGCAAATAAGGTTCAAGATAAACTTGTACTGACAGGCTCCAGTACAGTAGCACCGTTAGCAGCAGAAATTGGCAAGCGGTTTGAATCCAAACATCCTGGTGTGCGAGTTGACGTCCAATCAGGAGGGTCTTCTCGCGGTATTTCTGATGCTCGCCAGGGAGTGGCTGATATTGGTATGGTTTCCCGTGCTTTAAAATCGGAAGAACAAGATTTAAAAGCATTCTCAATCGCCCGTGATGGAGTGACAGTGATTCTCCACAAAGACAATCCAGTGTCATCTCTCACGGACTCGCAAATCGTAAATATTTACACTGGAAAAGTCACAAACTGGAAGCAAGTGGGAGGCAAAGATGGAGTAATTACGGTTGTTAATAAGGCAGAAGGACGTTCTACCCTAGAATTGTTTACCCACTACTTCAAACTGAAAAATACCGACATTAAAGCACAAGTGGTCATTGGTGATAACGAGCAGGGAATTAAGACTGTAGCAGGAAACCCCAATGCGATCGGTTATGTTTCAATTGGCTCGGCTGAAAATAGTGTGGCAAATGGAGGCTCGATCGAACTGCTACCTATAGCTGGTGTGAAGGCGACAACAGCCAACGTGCAAAATAGCACTTTTCCTATTTCCCGCCCACTAAACTTGGTCACCAAAACTGAACCTCAAGGACTGGCAAAAGAATTTATTAATTTCGCACAATCACAACAGGTAAGTGACATTGTTAAAAAGCAAAACTTTGTTGTCGTTTCCAAATGACCTGTGGTTAGTTTGGATACTCCGCTTCCTAACTGCTATAGCAGGAGCGATCGCACTTTTAATTATCGTCTTTTTGATTTTAGAGTCGTTACCAGTCCTCAACCATATAGGACTAACCCGCTTTTTTACCGACTCCTCTTGGAACCCAACAGCAGGGCTATATAATCTCTCACCTATGCTGTTGGGTACACTCTTGGCAATGATTTGCTCTGTACTAATTGCTACACCCATCGGAATTTTGTCTGCTGTTTTTTGCCAATTCTACGCTCCAAGAGCAGTCGCAAAGCTCTACCGCCGCTTAATTGAACTATTAGCGGGAATTCCTTCTGTAGTCTATGGTTTCTGGGGATTGGTAGTGCTGGTTCCCGCCATCGGTAAGATACATCCACCAGGACCGAGCCTTATCGCTGGCATTGCTATTCTCACAGTCATGATACTGCCAACAATTGCACTTGTGGCTGATGCAAGTCTCGCCAAAGTACCAACCTCTTACCTTCAAGGAGCCACAGCCTTGGGATTAACCCGTTGGACTACCATCTACAGAGTTGTATTTCCAGCTGCCAAATCGGGATTATTCACGGGCTTAATTCTCGAAACCGGTCGTGCGATTGGAGAAACAATGGCAGTTCTCATGGTGTGCGGTAATGTCGTACAAGTCCCAAAAAGTCTATTCGACCCCATGCGGACGCTAACAGCTAATATTGCCTTGGAAATGGCTTATGCTACAGGGGATCACCGTTCTGCATTGTTTGTGAGCGGTTTGGTACTGATGGGTGCGATCGTATTACTGGTTGCTGTTGCGGAAGTTATTAGTCAGGGAAAAATTTATGACTAAACCCGTTTTTAGCCCTAAAGATTGGCTACCTACAATTATTGTTTGGACAACTGCTGCTTTAGTGACTGGTGTGTTTTTTTGGATACTGAGCGATCTTCTTTGGTATGGCATGGGACATTTGACGTGGACATTTCTGACAACTGAACCGGAAAACGCTGGTAGAGAAGGGGGAATTGCGAGCATTCTTGTTTCTACTTTCCTGATTATGGGAGTTTGTATGGTAGTTTCCATTCCCGTTGGTATTGGTACGGCAGTTTTGCTAGCAGAGTTCACCCCAACACAAAACTGGTTTGGTGGCATAGTGCGGCGTAGTTTAGACGTACTGGCTGGGGTACCTTCTATCGTCTTTGGATTGTTTGGCAATGTCTTCTTTTGCAAAGTTTTAGGGCTGGGGTTTTCCATTTTGTCGGGAGGATTAACCTTGGCGTGTATGGTGTTACCAATCTTAATTCGCTCTACAGAAGAAGGATTTCGCGCCGTTCCAAATGAGTATAGATTAGGAGCAGCAGCCCTTGGTTTCTCCCGCACGACGACTCTATTTCAATTGTTGTTACCAGCTGCGGTTCCTGGATTGGTTGTGGGATTGGTGCTTGGTATTGGTCGAGCGATCGCAGAAACTGCTGCTTTAATTTTTACTAGTGGGTACGTAGATAGGATGCCAGAATCGCTGCTAGATTCTGGGCGTGCTCTTTCGATTCATATTTTTGATTTATCAATGAACATCTCTGGGGGAGATGCTAATGCCTACGCTTCAGCATTAGTGTTACTGTTACTATTACTGTTGATTAACGGCATAGCAGCATGGATTGCAGAACGCTGGTTGCATAAAAGAATTTTTTCTGTATAAAAATAATGTCACTGAGCGATGAAAGTAAATGACAGCAATAGAATGACTGAACCATTCATTCAAACAGAAAACTTAACTCTACAATACGGGCAAAAAACCGCCTTCGCTAATGTTAACTTGAGTGTGAATGCGGGGGAAATATTGGCATTGGTTGGTCCTTCAGGTTGTGGGAAAACTAGTTTTCTGAGTTGCTTGAATCGTTTGACAGATATGATTCCACACTGTCGAGTCAAAGGCGCAATTCGGATTGGTTCTGTAGAAGTGCTAAATGCTAAAACTAATGCGTTCGCCCTTGGCGCAAGCTGTACCCAGCTTATCGCACTGCGGCGTCAAGTCGGTATGATTTTTCAAAAACCCAATCCCTTTCCTTTATCAATTTGGAAGAATATGGAATTACCACTGCGAGAACATGGTATCCGTAAGCGCGAGGAAATTGATACGATTATAGAAACAAGTCTACAGGATGTGGGGCTGTGGGACGAAGTCAAAGACCGATTGCATACTTCTGCTTTAGCACTTTCGGGCGGACAGCAACAGCGTTTGTGTATAGCTAGAGCTTTAGGTTTGCAACCAGAAGCCCTGCTTTTGGATGAACCTTGTAGCGCCCTCGATCCCATTTCCAGTGGGATCGTCGAAGATTTAATTACTAGTTTGCGTCAGCGCTATACCTTAATAATTGTAACGCACAACTTAGCTCAAGCCAAGCGTATTGCCGATAGAGTTGCCTTGTTTTGGGTGCAGGACGGCGTTGGACAACTCATTGAGTCAGGAAAGGTGGAGCAAATTTTTGATGCTCCCCAACATCCCCTGACAGCTGCTTATGTAACAGGTGCAAGGGGTTAACCCGCCCGTAGCGTTGATTTCCGCAAAATTTAATATCTACAATATAGTAGTTCTCATTCGAAAGAGGTACGACTTCATCTGCGTGCATCCGCGTGCATCTGCGGTTCCATAATTTTTTTACTATAATGCACATCAAACAAATCAATTTATTTGCCAAGGTAGCAGGAGAGCAATAGAAGCGCCATAAATTTATGAATTCGTGGAATCAGCACCTAACCACCAAAGTCGCCAGTTCCTTCCTAATTTTATCTTTATTTACTGTCGGTGTTGTGGGAAGCGTCGCCTTTTTTAAAGCGAGGGAAGCATTAAAAACGTCTGCTTTCAATCAGTTGCGCGTGACTGCAACCCTTAAAGAAGGAGAAATTACACGTTGGTTTGAGGATCAACAGCGAGATTTTCTACTTGTTACTCAGTTTCCAGATGTACAAGCAAACGTCAAGGTACTTTTAAATAGCTCAACAACAGAGCCAAAATATAAAATTTCTCACGATATTCTCTCTGAATACTTGAAGAATGTTGTAAAGCTCAAACCAAATTTTAAAGAAATTTTTATTATCGATCGCTCTAATAAAGTTATTTTATCCACTAACAAGCAGCGCGAAAATGAATATGAAATTTTAGCAAGCATTACATACATTGAAACAGTAGAACCAGGAAGTTCTTTTAATCCGATTTTTTATGTTTCCGCCGAGACTAATAAACCATCAGTCACCCTAGCCGCACCGCTTCGCGATGCAACAGGCGCTCGCCAAGGAGTCATTTTAGCTCATCTTAATTTAGAAAGAATCGACCAAATTGTTCGAGAACGAAAAGGTTTAGGCAAAAGTGGTGAAACTTATTTAGTTGGTTCCCTCATTACGCAAAATACTTTTATCTCTAAAGAAAATTCCAATACTCAAGAGTATCCGGAAGGGATCGGTAGCAAAGGCATAGATGATGCTATGAATGGTATCAGTGGGGAGGATTTGTATAAGAACTATGCCAAAGTACCAGTTATTGGAGTCTATCGTTGGCTAAACGACCAAGACCTTGCTCTTTTAATAGAAATGCATCAAGAAGAAGCTTTTTTGCCCGCACATCAACTAGCAGTAACAATTGTATTAGTAGGGCTAGTATCGGTGGGATTTCTCTTAATTGGAGTTTATTGGCTGACACGACAATTAAAAATATCTCGACTGCAGTTAGAGAATTATAGTCGCAAATTGGAACAAAAAGCTCATGAAGCAGAAGCAGCTAACCGCGCTAAGAGTGAATTTCTAGCGAATATGAGCCACGAACTCAGGACTCCACTTAATTCAATTCTTGGCTTTACCCAACTCTTGACTCGCGACCCATCCTTCCAATCTTCCCAAGTCGAACAACTTGAAATTATTAGTCGTAGTGGCGAGCATTTGTTAACATTAATTAACGATGTCCTCTCTATGGCAAAAATTGAGGCTGGTAGAACAACACTGAATGAAAATGATTTTGATTTATACGGTATGTTGGACTCTTTAGAAGAGATGTTCCGACAAAAAGCAGAATCTAAAGGTTTAAGTCTGATATTTGAGCGCTACCCTGAAGTTCCCAGATATATGCAAACAGATGAAAGCAAATTGCGTCAGGTTTTGATTAACCTAGTTGGTAATGCCATTAAATTTACAGAAGAAGGGGGTGTAGCGCTTCGTGTGAAAATGGGAAATGGAGAAACTCATAAACTTCATTTTGAAGTAGAAGATACCGGTTCTGGAATTGCACCAGCTGAGATGGAGAGATTGTTCAGACCTTTTGTTCAGACAGAAACTGGTCGAAAATCCCAGCAAGGGACGGGTTTGGGTTTAACCATCAGCCAACAATTCGTGCATCTTATGGAAGGTGATATTACTGTAAGCAGTACATTGGGTCATGGAACCATTTTTTCCTTTGATGTACAAATTACCCCAATGGAAAGGCTAGAAACTCAACGAGAGCAAAAACGACGGCGCGTTCTTGCTGTAGCACCAAATCAACCGAAATACCGGATTTTGATAGTTGAGGATAAATGGGAGAATCGCCACCTCTTGTTCCAAATGCTTACATCTTTGGGCTTTGAGGTACGAGGAGCAGAAAATGGTCTAGAAGGGGTACATTTATGGGAAACATGGGAACCGCATCTCATTTTAATGGATATGCGGATGCCAGTGATGGATGGGTATGAAGCGACTAAACGAATCAAAGCTCATTTAAGAGGTCAAGCAACTACCATCATTGCTTTGACAGCAAGTGCTTTTGATGAGGAAAGAGCTGTAGTTTTATCTGCAGGATGCGATGATTTTGTCCGCAAGCCCTTCCGGGAAGAAGTCATTCTAGAAAAGATGGCTGAGTTTTTAGGAGTTCGTTATATTTATGATGTCGATGAAGTTGAAAGTAGAAAGGATGAAACAACGCCCTCATCTTTTACTCTTGAACCTTCATCTTTACAAGTTATGTCTCCTGAATGGGTAGCACAACTTTATCAAGCTGCACTTTGCACTGATGAGAACCAAATTTTTAGCTTGATCGAACAAATCCCAGAAGAATATGCAACTCTTGCAAATTCCTTAATTGATTTAGTTGAAAATTTCCGGATTGATAAGATTATAGATTTAACACAACCCGATTGAGATGCACTATCGTCCAGAGCAACCGCCAAAAGCAAATATTTTAGTCGTAGATGATACACCAGATAATTTGCGGCTTTTATCCGCCATGCTCACTCAACTTGGGTATGAAGTTCGTCGAGTGATTAACGGACAAACAGCTTTGAAAACAGCACAAGCTGCTCCACCAGATTTGATTTTACTTGACATTATGATGCCAGATATGAATGGGTATGAGGTTTGTCAGCGCCTCAAGGCGTCACCTGTCACTCGCGAAATTCCGGTTATTTTTATTAGTGCTTTAGATGAGGTTCTTGATAAGGTAAAAGCTTTCGCAGTGGGCGGTGTTGATTATATTACTAAACCATTTAGTGAAGAAGAAGTTTTTGCTCGTGTGGAAAATAGTTTGACTATTAGGAGGCTGCAAAAGCAACTGACAGAACAAAATATGCGCCTACAGCAAGAAATTTGCGATCGCCAAAAAACAGAGTTAGCGCTGTATCTTTCCCAGTTTTATTTAGACAGATTTAAAGATGCTATCTATTTTGTAGATTCCAATGCTCGACTTATTTATGTTAATGAAGCAGCCACTCAGTATTTAGGTTACACTCGCGAACAATTGTTAACCATGACAGTTCTCGATATAGATCCAAATGTTTCACTAGATTTTTGGCGATCGCACTGGCAAAACTGCAAACAGAAAGGCTGTTCAATCGTTGAAACTCTCCATCAAACTAAAGACGGTCAACTGATTAAAGTAGAAATCACTGTTAACTATATAGAGTTTAATGGAGAAGGATATCATTGTGCCACAGTTCAAAAACTCCCCAATTTTTAACTACTCCCGAACTGCCAAAAGATTTGTTGGTTCGCGCATAAAGTGATTGAATTAGATACAGAAATCGGATATTTCTCAAAGCTTATAACGATAGCAGTTACGAAATTCAACCAGAAATAGCCGATAATTTAATACCCTTTAAAGAGATGACTGATTGGCGAATGACATTTACCTAACCAACTTCTAAGCTTGTCACCGCAAATACACGATTTATAGGCAAGTTAGGAATTTCTTTATTGTACA
>NZ_BAACAP010000130.1:0-29579 GCF_045865695.1 Scytonema hankhaensis NUACC26 | reverse complement strand
CCAATCCAACTCGTTTTATGTTGACTGCCGCGTTGATATCACGGTTTATAATGCCAACATTACACGCTCTACAATCGTCAATTCTATCTGATAACTCTTTCGGTACATAGGCATCACAATTGCAACAAATTTGGCTCGTATAGTTTGGTTTTACCTTGATAACCTGTCCCCCAGCTTTTTCGGCTATGTAAGACAAAATATCAACAAACTGTCCGAACCCTGCATCTAAAAAACTTTTGTTTAACCCGCTTTTTTGAGCTTGATGATTTGGTAAGAATTTACCGTTTTCATCTTGTTTGGGCTTGTTTCGTAAGGTAAGATTCTTTAAGTCTAAGTCTTCCACAAAAAAGACCTTTTTACCCGTTCTGGTCAATCTATGACTTGTTATGAAGTGGTGGTCTTTACGGGAACGAGCAATTTTCTGATGTAGTCTAGCTTCCTTTTTGGCCAATTTACGTTGACGCGCAGAGCCTTTTTTTCTAACAGACTTCTTCTGAGATATTTTTGCTAACTTATCTTGATTTTCGCGAAATGCTTTTACTGAGGGTAACAATTCACCTTCAGAAGTAGCAATAAAAGTTTCACCCTCTAATACCGCATCTAACCCGATAGAATTCTCAACAATCGGGAGAATTTCTATTGATGGTACATCGGGTACTCTTCTATCTTCTAATAATAAAGTGATATACCAACCATCGGCTTTTTTGGAAACAATACAAGTTTTGACCTTAAACCCTTCAGGTAGAGGACGATGGAGGATTATTTCTACTTCACCTATCTTTGGAAGTTTAATAAAGTTACCTTTAATCCAACTATCCAAAGCTTGAGGGTAAGTAAATGATTTGAAACTTGATTCTGATTTGAATCTGGGTTTACCGCTACGCTTTCCGTTTTTATCTCCTTTTATGTAACGGTCAAAAGCGTTATGGACACGTTTAACAGTATCCTGTAAAACTTGAGAGTAAACACTACTGAGGTTTAGTAATTCTCCAGACCACTCAACTAAAATTAAGTCTTCTTTAAGAAAAGGTAATAAGTCTTGATGAGTATTGTATTTAGGATTAACTTTCAGTTCTGGGAGAGGACAAGAGATGATTGAACAGCTACCTACTGGACAACGATTGTTTTCCCACCAGTCTGATTTATCTCCCAGCATCCTGTTATAAAGATATTGGCATAATCTCCTAACATGATTTAGCCTCTGCTTTTGTTCAGTGTTAGGCTTAATACGGTACTGGTAGCTTACTTTCATCCCTGCCTCACCTCCTTTGTTGACTATCAGTGTTATTCTTAACTATAATTTAGAGTACCGAAAATTTGAATGAGTGTCAAGAATGACAGAAAAATATTTGTCTCGTGCCAGAGGGCTTTCAGACCTAAAAGCGCATTTAGTGTTAGTGACCAAGTATAGACGAAAAGCTTTTACAGATGAAATGCTGGTAAGATTAGCAGATATTCTCAAAGAATTACTTTCGAAGTGGGACTGTGAAGTGATAGAGTTTAATGGTGAAAGTGACCACATTCATCTACTATTTAGATATACTCCTCAAACAGATTTACCAAAATTTATCAACAATTTGAAATCAGTTACGAGCCGATATCTAAGAAAAGAATTCGCAAATCATATTAATCAATTTTATTGGAAAGATGTATTTTGGAGCGGTTCTTACTTCATTGCTTCATGTGGTGGAGTAACAGTCGAAACGTTGAAGAAATATGTTGAATCTCAATCGCGACCTGACTAACAAATACTCATATGTCCTCCAACTTTGTCTGACTGCGCCAAACATTAGTTGGAGGACTATTCGTAAATGTTGCCGTTATTCAACGAGCGCACTGATTCCTAAGAGGAATACAGTGCGGGACTTCTAACGGAAAGAGTTAAATTGTAGACTCACTGCGAGAAGCAAAGCATTCAACTAAACAAATCCGTAGTACAAACTACTGCTCCTCATTTGTCTCTATCTAAAGACGTAATTTGTAAATGCTACTGTTGAATGAGAAAAAACTTTTCTCCCTACTGCATACTGGAATTAGTTAACACAGGGTGCCAGTTCTTTTAATACAGGGTGCGTCGATCTTTCACCACAGGGTGTATTCGCATCAAGAAATCAAATATGTATACCTTGTCTTTCACATTGATACCCTTTGACTCATGCTCTGTAAGTCGTACAGATGCATGAGTTAATTTTTGTTGTAGCAGTTTTAAGAGAACGCTTAAAAAGTTTTGGGCAATTAGTCGATCTTCCTTGGGATTTAAAGATTAATAATTCTGAGTTTCAGGATGAGACTTGTATTGTTCGAGCTGTCAAAGAATTTTTACAACATAGGGGGTAGGGTGGGCAATGCCACACAAAAGTTTTAGTGGTGGGCATTGCCCACCCTACTTAAAATTTTTATGAAAGATTTAGAATTGCTTTAATAAAGTAAACTATGGATAATTCACGGCTAGTTAAAATCAGTAAATATCTTAGCAGACACCTCCGACATCAACCCGATCGCATTGGAATTGAACTTTCTCCTGGTGGCTGGGTTGCAGTCAAAGATCTTTTAGCAGCTTGTAGAAGAAACCGATTTCCGATCGGTCGTGACGAACTCGATGAAGTTGTTGCAAACAACGATAAACAACGCTTTTCCTTTGATGAAACAGGTACGTTAATTCGCGCAAACCAAGGACACAGTGTAGATATTGATTTGCATCTTCGATCTGCTGTTCCTCCAGACGTGCTTTATCACGGTACCGGACACAAAGCTGTGGAGCTAATACTGCAAACTGGGTTGTGTAAAATGTCTCGCCATCACGTACATTTATCAAAGGATATTGCCACAGCAAAAATTGTCGGCGCAAGACACGGTAAACCTGTTGTATTTGCGGTAGATGCAGCTGCAATGCACCAAGCAGGTTACACCTTTTATTGTTCGGACAATGGAGTATGGTTGGTAGATAGTGTACCACCTCAGTATTTGCGAATGGATTTAGCGCAAACGAATACCGATTTCCTTTAGGCAATAAAAGTTTTTTTATCCGGAATTTATCAGTCTTTTTACGTATATTAGACTGATAACCGATACAAAATTAATTTTATGTTTAGTATAAAAAAGCTTGTCAAAGCGATCGCTTTCCCCAAGTCCGATGCCCTCCTAATAAGGCTACTCACGCGCATTAGGTATCGCCCTTGGTACATTGACAAACAAGTAGTATGAAGTTTTGTAAATAAAATACTAAGTTGTGCGTAGAACTTTTGACTGAGGATGAAAAGTCAGTTGTAGTTAATTTTGATACTTAATCTTCAAGAAATTTAATACTTAATAGTAATGTTTAAGATAAGTAATGGCTGGAGTTGGTTTTTAGGTTTTGGAATTGCAATAGGTGCGTTCGGCGCAGCCGTGTCTTTGACACTCGTACTCTCGATCGATGATGTACTTGCTCAAATTAATCCAGATAACACTTTACCTAGTAATTCCAGCGTTACAGTTGATGGAAACACCAGTATAATTACTGGGGGAACACAAGCAGGAAGCAACTTATTCCATAGCTTTAAAGATTTTTCTGTCCCCACAGGGGGTACAGCGTTCTTCAATAATGCTCAAGATATTCAAAACATTTTTAGTCGGGTAACAGGTGGGTCAGTCTCGAACATTGATGGTTTGATTCGTGCTAATGGCACAGCTAACTTATTTCTGATTAATCCAAATGGAATTATTTTTGGTAGAGATGCTTCATTAAATATAGGTGGCTCGTTTTTAGCAACTACAGCGAACAGTCTAAAATTTGCAGATGGCTACCAATTCAGTGCGACTGCTCCTCAAACTACACCAATACTGGCAATTAGCGTTCCCATTGGATTGCAATATGGGTCAAATTCTAACAGTAGCATTCGTGTGAGCGGTAATGGCAACAATTTAGTCACTTTTACTTTTAAGACTAATGTTAATTCCGATCATCGCTTAGACCCCAGCAATCGCCCACCGGGACTGCACTACACGACCCAAACAGCAGAGAAAACCATAGCTCTAGTAGGATCGAATGTGGTGTTGGATGGGGGAAATATTACACTTCCACAAGGGAGAGTCGAAATTTGGTCGGTCAATAGCGGTGAAGTTTCTCTAGTTAATCGCGATGGGCAATTACAACTTCAACCAGGACAAGGAATTAACTACGCTGACATAGAACTTCGGAATGCTGCATCTATTGATACTAGTGGTAACAGTGCAGGTAGTATTCAACTGCGAGGTAAGAACATTAGCCTGAGCGATGGTTCAGTTATTGTTACAGACACTTTGGGTTCGGGCAAACCAGGAATGTTAAATGTCTTTGCTTCTGAATCCCTAAAAATACAAGGGATAGTCAATCGTCCAAATAATAAAGTCTACAGTGGCATACTTACTAATGTGGCATCAGGTGCAACGGGTAATGGCAGCAATATCACCATTGAAGCCAAAAGTTTGTTCTTGAGTGATAGGGGTCGCATACAAAGTGCAACGTTTGGGGATGGTTTTGCTGGCAATTTAAGCGTGAAAGCTAGAGATATTCAAATTAGTGGCAGTTCTTCGTTAGACGCTAGTGGCATATTTTCCTTAGTTTTTCCTGGAGCAACTGGCAATGGAGGTAATTTAAGTATTGAAACTGAAAGTTTGCAAGTTAGGGCAGGCGCTCAGATACAGTCTAGTACCCTTGGCTTTGGAACAAATCCCCCAGCTGCCACTCAACCTACCGCCACTCCCCCTCCCCCTACCACCACTCAACTTTTTGACAACCCATCACCACCAAATGCAACAACCTTACCCTTCGCAAATACATCTCCATCAAAAATAATAGTATTTTCAGCTTCTGGTAATAGCAAGGGTGGGAATGTGAATATTCAAACCCGAAATTTAGTTGTGGATGGTGGTCAAATAGCTTCTGTTACTACTGGTTCAGGAGATGCTGGTAATTTGCAAGTTGAAGCTGAGAATGTGGAATTGGCTGGCATTCGTGAAACAGGTCGTAGTGGATTATTTGCTAATGCTTACCAAGGCGATGGTGATGGAGGCAATATCACAGTCACTGCGGATCGGTTAATGATTCGTGATGGTGCTACCATTAACGTTAGCAACTTCCAAAGCCAAAACCAAGCTCCTCCAGGTACAGGGGCAGCAGGTAGTGTTTTAATTAATGCTCCTTTTCTGCTACTGAAAAACCAAGGCATAATAACTGCTGATACTAACAAAGGTGATTTTGGTAACATCACCATCCACTCGCAAAACTTGGTAATGCGTTCTGGAAGTACGATCGCTACCAATGCCCACAACAGTTCTAGTGGCGGAAACCTTACCATATCTACTAATACTTTAGTTGCGTTGGAAAATAGCGACATCACTGCCAATGCCCAAAAAGGTTTTGGTGGACGGGTAGTAGTGAATGCCCGAGGTATTTTTGGTATTCAGTTTAGCGAACAACTTACCTCAAAGAGTGACATTACCGCCTCTTCAGAACTGGGACTTCAATTTAATGGTACGGTAGAACTCAACATACCAGAAGCAGATCCTAGCCAAGGGCTAATTGCTCTGCCTGTAAACTTAGTTGATACTTCAGGTCAAATTGACACTACTTGTCTTTCCAACACCTCGGAACAAGCTAGTTCTTTTGTTATCACTGGTCATGGTGGTTTACCAGCTAGCCCCTACGAAATGTTGAGGTCTGATGCGGTGCAAGTTAACTGGATAACTCTCAATTCCAACAATGAGGATAACAAATCCCCTCTTGCGATCGGCAAACCCTATCCCATATCACCACAACAAATTGTTGAAGCTGCTGGGTGGATAATCAACGATAAGGGGGAAGTTATACTTACAGCGCTCCCTACTGCTGCGGCTCATGATTCATGGCACAAACCTGTAGATTGCAATCCTTCTTAAAGGATGTCGCCACACCAAGCTTTCGATACTCATCTTTGACGTAAATTCCTTCCACATATGCAACGGGACTGTGAGTGGCACCAGGAACGTAATCAGAGCGAAGAGAAAGAGCAGCCTTAAAAATTTGAATCGGCGAAGTGATGGTTCTCTTAACGCCCTTTGGGATGCAATGGCGCTTACGTTAGAGTGCATTTCAAAGTCAACGCCCTAAGTGATGTCGCCTTTTGCGTGATGCATGCTGTTGTCAGTTGGCACATCAAAACGAACTGATTAATCCCTTGTGCGTTGAGCGATGGCAAAGCTATCTACATTGCTCATCAAAGATTCTATATCTTGGTTTGTTTCTGTCAACAGTTCATCAAGTGAGCGATCGTTAACTTTAATATCTTCTAGTTGGCACATTTGTTGATTGAGGACAAAAAAGAGAGTTTTGGCCATTGAGGGCTTGCAAGAATTTTCCATGCAGGTCGAGATATTGGGACATTTGTAGGAGACTCCTACCATCTCCCGACAATTTAAACCCATTGGGCAGTACATAAAGTGAGAACTTTTACATAAGAAGTTCATTCTAATGGGAGACAAATTATTCTCGTTCTAGTTGCGGATATGCGGCTGTTCGAGCTGAGTGCTGGTATTAAGATACGCCCGAAGTCCTACGAGCAATCGTCCCAGGAAGCCAAAACCTCTTTCCACTCCTCATCCGTTTGGGGTGATTTTCCTTTGATAAGCCCTATAAACCGGGTTAACTTCTTTGCCTTTTGTGCGTCTTCACCAAAAACCTCTACCAAATCGCGCTCGAAATCGGGATTGTAGCCTTTAGCCACAAGAGCAGCATATTCGGTATCGGTCATGTTCAAGTCGTAGATAGGTTTGTCAGTCATAAAGCTAGTATTCGCGATCGAGACTAATACTTCTATTTTGGCTGACTAACACCGTAATGGAAAAACTATGATACCTACAGCTTCAATGAGAATACTATTTTTCTAATCCCTAAGACTGATATATCTATCTTAAGGACTAAGAGAAAGTAACATATGTTACTTCTCTATTTAGTTAACTGAGTCCTGCTTGGGCGTCGGGAAACATCTGGGCAGGACTCTTATTAGCATTTTGATGGGGAAACTGAGCTTTAGTACTGGCTGTTACCGCTCTTCTATAAATCTGGGGAGAGAATAAACGAGGCGACTGGAAGTCGCGGCTAAACAAACGCTCGTCCGCAAGGCAAGAACTAACCTAAAAATAGGGTTTCAAATTTAATAGTCGCGAAAGTAATAAAAGAGCGTTACATACTTATCGCTCTTTGACTGGCTTTCGGGACATAACCGTGACAAAGGAATAGAGTTTTCTCCTAGCCGCACAAAAGCTTTAGTTGGTGGGCTGTCTTCCCTACCTACAGTACTTAAAGTTTTTCATAAATCATTTAGGATTCCTATACAATAAAGCTTTTGAGCGTTCTTACAAAAACATGAGTAACTTAAAACCACAAGTAACACCATTAGGGTCTTGGCGATCGCCCATCACAACAGATTTGCTAACTTCAAGCACTATCGGATTGGGACAAATTGCTCTTGATGGCGAAGACATATACTGGAGCGAGTTGCGTCCTTGGGAGCAAGGAAGGAATGTTGTTGTCCGACGAACCGCAGATGGACAAACTCAAGATATGACACCCACTCCCTTCAATGTGCGGACTCGAGTTCATGAGTATGGTGGAGGCTCTTTCCTAGTTGCCGATCGCACGATCTACTTTTCCAACTTTGCCGACCAACGTCTTTATCGTCAAGATGTTGGAACACAACCTTCTCCCGTCACACCTGAAGCAACTATACGCTATGCAGATGGTGAGTTTGACCGCAAAAGACACCGGATTATTTGCGTGTCTGAAGACCATACTGTTGGCGGACGCGAACCGATCAATACGCTGGTTAGCTTACAACTAGAGGGGGATGGCAATACTCAAATATTAGTCTATGGTAATGACTTTTATGCTGCACCTCGCCTCAGTCCGGATGGCGATCGCTTGGCTTGGATAACATGGAATCATCCCAATATGCCCTGGGACAGTACGGAACTGTGGGTTGGAGAATTAAAAGCCGACGGTTCTGTGGGAAATACCGAACGAATTGCAGGCGGTTCAGAGGAATCCATTTTCCAACCGCAATGGTCACCCGATGGCAACTTGTACTTTATTTCTGACAAAACAGGCTGGTGGAATCTCTATCGGTGGCAAAATGGTAACGTGGAACCGCTCACTAAAATAGAGGCTGAATTTGGCAAACCCCAATGGATACTGGGTACGTCCACCTATGCAATTGAGTCAACTAACCGGATTGTTTGTTCTTATACTCAGCAAGGCATATGGTATTTGGCAAGTCTTGATACAACAACAGGTGACCTGGAACAGATAGAAGTTCCTTACACGCAAATTGATTCGCTACACGCAGCCTCCGGACAGGTAGTCTTCATCGGTTCTTCTGCTACCCAGTCAAGAGCTATTGTGCAGATAGATTTAAAGACAGGAAAACATGAGATTCTACGGCGCTCTAGTGAAGTCACCATTGATACAGGCTATCTTTCAACACCTCAAACAATTGAGTTCCCAACATCCAACGGAGACACAGCTTATGCCCTGTTCTACCCGCCACAAAACCACGATTACACCGCCCCTGATAGTGAAAAACCTCCCTTACTTGTAAAAAGTCACGGCGGTCCAACAGCAGCAACTTCAAGCAGCCTCAACTTTAGCATTCAGTACTGGACGAGCCGAGGTATAGCAGTTCTTGATGTAAATTACCGTGGTAGTACGGGCTACGGTCGCGAGTATCGACAGAAGCTAAACGGTCAATGGGGAATTGCGGATGTTGATGATTGTGTCTGTGGTGCGCTTTATTTAGTAGAACGGGGGGAAGTAGACGCAAATCGCCTAGCAATTTCTGGTGGGAGTGCAGGTGGTTACACAACGCTTTGTGCCTTAACTTTCCGAGACACATTTAAAGCAGGCGCAAGCTACTATGGAGTGAGTGACACTGAAGCCCTGGCACGGGATACGCACAAATTCGAGTCACGATATTTGGATGGTCTCATCGGTCCATACCCACAACAACGTCAACTGTATCAGGAGCGATCGCCAATCCATTTTACAGAACGTCTTGCCTGTCCGGCGATCTTCTTTCAAGGATTGGAAGATAAGATTGTTCTGCCCAACCAATCTGAGGCAATGGTCGAAGCTCTGCGACGTAAAGGTTTACCTGTAGCCTACGTTGCCTTTGAGGGCGAGCAGCATGGTTTTCGCAATGCCCAGAATATCAAACGTGCTTTGGATGGAGAACTGTACTTCTACTCACGAATTTTTGGTTTTGAACTGGCTGAACCAGTTGAACCTGTAGAAATTGAAAATTTTTCTTAACAGATTTCCCCGGATTTCTCACATTGGAAATGTGGGGCTATACAAACAAAGCCCGCCTGCGCGGGCTCATTATATCATATTCGGTTAAACGTTTATAATATTTGTAGGTTGGGGAGCCACAAAAAGTGCGGGGGTTTCTCCCGTTGAGTGAAGTGGCGTTTGAGGAACGAAACCCAACATGAGTGCAGAGTTTGTTGGGTAACGCGATCGCCTCAACCCAACGAGCGTTAATAAAAAAGTTATGGAACCGCAGACGAACGCAGACGAACGCAGATAAATCTGTATTTCATTCACTGCATAAGTCGCCTTTGCTAGCACCTAGATAATAGGGAAAGCTTTTCAAGCTGAACTGAACGAAAAAAGAAGGTGAGGCAAAAATGCATAAGATTGGTTTAGCAAAATTTGTTATTCTCACTGCGTTCATAGTGTTTGTATCGGGAAGTTCGTGCTTTGTGAGTCATTCACTCCCAGCCCAAGCTCTAACGGTAACACAAAAACAATTTGCAATAGGTAATTTTCAATTAAGGAGTTCTCAAGAAAAACACCCAAAGGTTCTCACGATTCCCCAAGAACGAACCCTCGTTGCACAAGCTAACGCAAACTGCGCTCCAGTAGAATCTGGCAAGATATTTCGTTTCATTGACGGAATAGACTCGTGTGTAGCACCTATGACGGAACAGGAAATTGGGGAGAATCTTAACGATCCTTTCGCCACAGCTATTCTTCGCAAAGGTATTTTTCCAGACAGTGTTGATGCCATTGTGACTGAAATTTCCAACTCTGGGTTAAACCTTCAACAAGCCAACTACTTGCTAGGAGAAGGTAGCCAGATTCCAACTACAGTGGCTTCACGAGAAGAACCTCGTAACCTGCGTTATGTCCTGACTTGGGGAACAAGCCCAACCAGCAGTGCTCAGATTTTGCTCAATGCACCACCAGGAGGAGATTCTAGTTTTCTGCAAGTGATTTCATGGAATGCTCAAGCCAAGAGATACAACTTTTATGAATTCCAGGCACAAGTAGGCGAAACCCAAAATATTTCAACCAGGGTATGGGCTTGGGCTGGTGACTCACCTATGGCACGGGTACCTCAAACTATGGGGCATGGATGTTTCGACTGTCATCATAATGGGGTGGTGATTATGAAAGAATTGGCGTTTCCTTGGAACAATTGGCATTCCCAACGCGCAAAAATATCGCCTTTGAACGTACCTATCGCTGTTGCACAAGAGCAAATCTTTCAGAATCTAAAGGGTGCTGAGATTCTCGAGCGAGTTATCAGAAGTGGATTCCAAACTTACCACCAAAATTGGCTGCGCGATCGCGTAAAAAACGAAGAAGGAACTATTCGGCTCGCTAATGTCAATGAGATGTTGCGTCATCTCACCACCAATACTACCATCAATTTCACCTCCACTAATATAGAAAGTAACGGAGCAAATACCAGTCCAGCCAACAGCGACATATCGGGAATTCCCAATGACTTTTTCCTGTGGGATTCAGCCCTAAAAACAGCGTTAAACCTCAATTACACTATTGAGCCTGTTCAATTTAAACGCAATGATTATGACAATTACCTAAAAATTCATAACTTCAAACTGGTTCAATCTGACTTTCAAAAACCGGATGGTTCGCCATTATATGAGCAAGAAGGTTCCACCTACTTTGCTTTTTTTGTACCCGTACCATCAGCAGAAGATTTGTTCCTGTTGACCCAAATGCGCTCTGCAAAAATTTTTACTGACAAATTTATTGCTTCACTGCTAATGGTTGACTTCAAAAATCCAGTTTTTTCCGAGAAGCGAACTAGTTTGCAGCAGTATGCCGAGCAGATAACAACAGGTACTATCATCAATGGAGTCAGTAGCGTACCTGATGAGTTTGCAAACAAAGTTAAAGCTGTAGCCGCCAGTCAACCAGACTGCGATCCTGCAAATTCCGACACTTGTTCTGGCGAACAACAATTTCTTTTCACTTGGAATCTACCCGACGACCAGTGGAAAACATCCGTGCAGCAGCGAATTCAAACTTATCTAGACGAAATTAACAATCTTTCTGAATCAGAACAATTAGATCGACTCATGCGACTTGCTGTTAAACGGCGATCGCAGTTTCAATCTTGGCCAACTATCAAAAACCTCCAAGAATTCAGCCTGCTATTTCCTCAAACCGATCTACCCCAGTAGTGTACTACTTAATAAGGTTGCCATCGATTATGTTTGAAAAACCAACTTGACATAGCACTTCCCAGACCACTGAAGTACAAATTTATCCGCGTCCATCAGCGTTCATCTGCGGTTAATTATTTCTTAACAATCACAATAATTAGGAGTCAAAAATGCCCAAACTACCTCAATTCAATCCACCAGCAAATCAAAATGATTTCCGCTCTGGAGAAGAAGAGAAAGAAAAAGCCCTCCGCAGTCGTTGGAATAGTAACATCAATCGATTTACAGAACAGACCATTAAAAACGACCCGTGGGACTCTGTGAATCAACCTGCCCTAACCCAATACTACAACCCTCTCAACACAGACATTCCCGAAGGCACAAAGGGAGCAGTTATCCAGTGGACAGCATTTCCAAACAGAATCTTAATTACATTTCCCAATGTAGGACAGCGCAAGCAGTGGCAGTTTGCAGATGAAGGTCCATCAGATCCTAATTATAGTCCCAGAGGACCTCGTGGATGGCAAGACGAGTATTGTGAATGGAGTGTCACCCGCAACTCCGAGGGAAAAATTACCAAAGTCATGTTTACTTGCGAGAACCGAGAATACTGGTACACCCTTTGGGATGTCGAGCCAGCAATTGTGCTTAGAGTTTACCAAGAGTTAGTCGGCTCGCAGGTGCAACTTGAAGACCTTTACTTACGGGACGATAATGGAGAACCTATTATTGACCCAGAAACTGGAAGACCAGCCTATGACGATCTCAACAAGTGGAATAGCACGACAACCAATGGAGCCGTTCATTTAGTCAGTAATCCCAATGCTCTGAGTGCTGAGATTTTTCTTGCAGGTCAAGCCACAGTTCTGCGACAAAATTCAGCAGGTAACCCCATTACCGATAAAAACCAGCTTATCAACTGTAGTCAGTATGGCACTCCAAACCGTAACAGCGATCCGACAATTGGAGCGTCAGTCAACGCATTAGTGCGTGGAACCGGACAACCTGGTTCTGGTGTAAGAATTTCCTTACAGAATCCAGTCGGACTCTACATTCAAGAACCCAGTTTTGACACCTACCAACTTCCCTTAAATGCTCCTGCAAACGCTCAGCCATCAGATTATTGGAAGGTTGTTCGAGGTCGCCGTCGGAAAAATGGAGAGGATATGGATTTTATTCTCCATGCAGTGTTCGAGGTACCAGAAGACCAAGGCTTTACGGTCAGTGATATCGCGATTAATGGATTTAATATTGAATTTGGCTCTCAGATTACACAAACGTTTGACATTGCTTTAGCTGGGTTACCTTTGCCACAAATAACACCACCAGAATCTTTTCAGTGTGCGGGTTTTGCAGAAAAGCCGCTACCGCGTCCATTTCTTTTAAGGGACGCAGAGTTGGTAGATGCAGCTGCTCGTGGTAACCTCAATATGCGAATTGAGCCAGGAACAACAGTGCAAAATGTCGTGCTGATTGCGTTTAATAGCGATCGCAATGCTACCATTGAGTTGACAGGTGCTCCCGGAATTACGGCGACAAAAGTAGATTTTCAAGACCAAGACGGACAACAAACTTTCTTCCTGACAATTACAGCTTCCCCCGATGCACCCTTAGGCGATCGTTCCTTGCTTCTAACCAATCCCGATGGCTCTCAAGGTCCTGCTGTGTTTGGCTTATTGGAAGTCGTTCCACCCGGAACCCTTGCTAGGACTACTGAATCAGGAACGCGATCGCTCGCAGAAAAATCTCCTGTCACATCGATTCCTGCGGTCAAGTTACCAAGAAGGTGATGCAATGCGTGGATTTTAGATTTTGGATTGAGAAAGTCTCACTCTTAGCCCCCCTTATTACAGCTATTTTCAGGTAAATAGACCACAGATGTAGGGGCGCAATACCTTGCGCCCCTACAAAGGGTGTGGTTCATTTAGGTGAAAACTGCTGTAAGGGGGGTTGGGGGGAGCGCATTTGCCTCAAAGATTTAGTGAAATGGTATAAGAGGAGAGAGAGCTATTGATTTCCGAAATGGTACAATATAAGGCTAAAATTTCATTGAGTGGCAAAGACCGAAGTGCTGTTAGATCGGTTTTTGGTTTGTGGGTTGGGTAGTTTGGGACAACATTGTGTTGTTGCCTTAAAACTGTTTGAAGTGAGCGTCATTGCCATAGACAAACAGCTACCTCAAGAGTGGGAAATTTCTCAACTTCCGGATTTGTTGGACAATTTGATCGTAGGTGATTGCCGTCACTCAAGTGTTTTAGAGCAAGCCCAAATTCTACAATGCAGAGCAGCTCTCATAGTAACTAATAACGAACAAGTCAATGCAGAGACAGCTTTAACAGTACGAAAGCTAAATCCCAAAACTCGTATAGTTGTCCGTTCTTCAAAAAGAAATCTCAATGAGTTATTGAGCGAGCATTTAAAAAACTTTACTGCTTTTGAACCTACACAGCTACCTGCTCCAGCTTTTGCCCTTGCTGCTCTTGGTACAGATACATTAGGATTGTTTAACTTAGAAGGACAGTGGCTACGGGTCATGAGACGCGTTATGTCATCAACAGATACCTGGTGCAACAACCGTTTGTTATACGATATTAACACTCATCACCGTCGGCTCCTCTATTATAAATCTGACGCTGCTTCACTCAAATTATTGGATGACTGGGAATTAGATGCACGTATTAAGCCTGGAGACACGATTGTTTATATTGAAGCAACAAAGCTAAGTCTCACTGATTTAGAGTTACCAATAAGAAAAACTTGGTATAGTCCCAATTTTTTTCTAACAAAAATTAAACAACTTAATTGGCTCAACATTCAGCAAAGCGTAACTAACTTTTGGCAAGATTCCGATAAAAATCGGCTCAAGCAGGTAGGTATGATTTGTGGAGCCATTGTAGTCTTTTTATTACTGTTGGGTACTATTCTGTACAGGCTAACCTATCCCAAAATGAGCTTGATAGATGCTTTTTTGACTTCAGTTATGCTGCTCTTAGGAGGATTTAACGATCTGTTTGGGGGATTCGATTTTACACAACCAGTTCCTCTGTGGTTGCGACTGATTAGCTTGGGAATGACAATTAGTGGTACAGTTCTGATAGGAATACTCTATAGTTTCCTGACAGAAAGACTATTAGCCGCTAGGTTTCAGTTAATTAAACGGCGTCCACCTGTTCCCCAAAAAAATCACGTAGTTGTGGTAGGGTTTGGTCGAATTGGTCAAAGAATTGCAGAAATTCTACAAGAGTTTAAACAGCCGCTTGTTGGCATTACCTTTAATACAAATTCCGATGCATCTCTTTTGCCAAAAATGCCACTCCTTAATGGTTCCCTAACAGGATCTCTTGCTAAGGCAAATCTCAAGACAGCAAAGAGTGTTGTGGTGGTGACTGATGACGAAATGCTGAATTTGGAAGTCAGCCTCATGAGTTATGATGTAAATCCAGAAAGTAATTTGGTTGTTCGTACCACAGGGCTAGGATTAAGTGATAACTTGGCTGAACTCTTGCCAAATGCTCAAATTCTATGCGTGAATTCTGTAGCTGCTGAAGTTTTTGCAGGAGCAGCATTTGGAGAAAGTATCACTCATTTGTTTCGTGTCGATCGCACAACTATCTTGGTTACAGAATACCAAATTGAGCTTGGTGATACTCTGAATGGCTTGTTATTATCTGAAGTTGCTTGTGGTTATGGTGTTGTTCCCATTCTCTACCAAAAAGATGCAGAAACACCAAAGTTAATGCCTTCTGAAGATATTCGCTTAGCTGTTGGCGATCGCATGGTCGTAATAGCAACAAGCCATGGTTTACAAAGGGTTGAGCAGGGGGACACTAGGCTCACGTTAAAAAATTGGCAAGTCCATATTGCAAGAGCTTTAACAGAAGATGCAAAATTTGAGGGAGCTAATATTATTGCCCGAATTTCCGGATGCAATCTTAATGTTGCAAGAAACTTGATGAAAAATTTACCAGAAACCTTGCCTTTGCCACTCTACAAACATCAAGCCCAACGTCTAATTCTAGAATTAGGCAAAGCTCAAGTTGTTGGCTCTTTGCTTTCAGTTCAATAAGTCGGTCTAAGAGGATGTTTTAAAAGTTATGAATTGATGTATCAAATATTTTTACCCCACCCTAATCCTCCCCGATGGATTGGGGAGGGAACTGGATTTTTCTTGTTTCCCCCCAATACATCGGGGGGATTAAGGGGGGTAATAATGCGATAAAAATCACAGCCAACCACTTTACAAACATCCTCTAAGACTATCAACACATTCCTTACCAATCCTTTTCAAGTGGAACATCTTGTGGAGTGAGATAGGAAAACTCTAGACCCATCATGTCTAATAATTCTAGAAATACATTGGGTTCTATTTCCATAATTTCTGCTGCTTTTTTTAAGCTAATCACTCGCGAAAATAATGCCCCAAGCACAAACAGAAACGTTTCTTTCTGCTCAATATCATTGAACAATTGAATTTCTGCTGCCACACTTCTAAGTACTTCCTTACTAGTCATAAATCTATCGCGAACCCAAGAATTATCTTGATAAATATTAATACAATATTTAACTGTATAGTTCACGTGTTGGACGCCGAATTCGGCTGTTTGAACGACGTCCAGATATTATAATTTACCCTTCCGCACCATCGCACCAACGTGTTTTAGCAAGCTGTTTGTAGCATGATTATGTTGCATCCCTTGTTTTACAGCCCACTGCACAGCTATCCACTAAACTACCTAAGAAAAAATGCTCCTCTCATATTAAATTTTTATAACAGTGAAGTACAAAAAGCTAAGTATAAGGGTGAGATATATCCATCTGACCAGCCCGTAGATGAGTCTACAATGTCAATCGAATTTTTCCAACGTGACCGAGAACAAAATAGAAAAGGTATCATAGGTATTAATCTACGGGAATGGTCGCCATGATTAAGAACGACAAGCAGCTCATATATTCTCAGGAGTGGGCGGAAAAATTTGCAGAAGCCAACCGGAAATTACGGGTGAATGAAGAAAAACGACAAAAAGACCCTGATGGATGGCAATTAATCCAAGATTCTAACAAGGCGCTACAGCAGAAACTATTAGATGAAATTGCTGAATACGAAATGCTGGTTTTCCATAACCCTAACGAACCGATCTCCCTTAAAGTCGAGTGCATGAACAAGATATCAAACCTGTTAATCAAAGCACGAATTGCTTTCAAAATTACGCAGAAAGAACTGGCAGCATTATGCAGTCGTACAGAAGAACAAATTAAATCATTTGAAGATAAAGACTATCAAAATGCATCTTTCCTTGATTTTTTAGCTGTAGCAGATACATTAGGAGTTGAGATTGTTGATGGGAAATTTGTTGCTAAGATGGATGCTTTTTATCTGGAACGCCTTGTGGCGATGCGGCAAGCAGAAAATGTGGATGCTTCTTTCAAGGCTGCATCTTAATCTGAGAAGTTGTAACCATATTTTCGTCCTTTATTTTCACCTTTGTCGGTGGGGTAGTCGCAAGTTCAACAACAGTAGTTTTGGCTTGATGTACCGACTCTTTTTCCTGTGTAATACTTAGGATCGCCTAACCCCACTAAACCCAAGCAACCCGCTAATCCCAACTGCCAAAAACCATCAAGCCAGCTTTTTGTTTCCATAAATCGGGCATTCCTTAAATGAATTAGCGAGTTCGCTTCTCATTAGGCAAGATAACAGAACCCAGATTGCCAGGACAAGTCTTACAGACGATTTCTCAAATGTCTTTACGGCTGTATCTGGAAGTCCTCGTCTGCTCCTTAAATTATTTCTTACTATGCCCAATACCCGATGCCCTATTTTCAAAACAGTTTCTAATTAAAGAGAATTTTTGATAGTGTAGCACAAGGTTTTTGATGAAACTGAAATGGAGGAAACTTCTGAAGCTTTAATTCAGGCGTTGAATGAAACAAGAGAAAAACAGGGAAAATCAAAATTATTTGAGTAGTTAATGTTGTCGATCGCACACCAAAACTGTCCCCCGTTCCCCACGAGTGATTCGTAGTTCCTCATCTAGATAAAGAATTTCCAAACGCCCTTTTGGAGAACGTTTCATCGTAAAAGAAATTTCTCCGGTCTCTGGATTCATGGCTTCTGAAGAAACTAGACCAAACATCAACTTCAAGAAACCAGACATTAAACTTTCTTTCCAATTTCTCTTTGCAGACTGTCTCTGCTCGCCAAAAGTAGCCTTCCACTCGTCTATGTTCGTTGAGGTTTGCGGTGCTAGAATTCCTCCTGTAAATTGTACTTGCAGTACCGTATCGCCAATCGGATGACATATTCCTTGATTGCGAACAATACCAGCTAATTGAGGAACAGACTTATCAATGGTTGTAAATTCAACCACGATATCGTGAGTTCGCTGTTCGCCATTTTCTAATAAGAAGACAGGTTGAAAAACTCGGTCGATCGCGACTTTTAGTTCTGTCGGTTGAAACATATTGAAAGCCAGACGACCAAGAGTATAAGCAAACTTTCCATCTGCAAGTTGCTCGCCTTGAGGAAAATTCGGCGCACTAATCAACAACCATTCACTATCCATAAATTTACCACTACGGGCTGGTGCTGTTGTTAGGTTGAGCGATTGGAGATTTTCAATTGCAGTTATGACGGATCGATCTTTGGTATTTCCACCACAAGCAGCGAGTGCTTCACGCAAAGCTGTTTTAGCTACTGTACGTTTTTCCGTATCTACTGCCATATGTTGAGATGTCATCGCTACTCTTAGCTTTAACTAATACTATTCTATAGTAGTTTTCTTTTTACACAATCCAAATCTTGTCTGTGGTGGTGCGTGGTACGGGCGGGGACGCCCGTACTAAATAAGAAGACGGGCGGGGACGCCCGTACCACAAGAACATATTGTAATACAAAAAATATTGTACTACAACAACATAGTTATACTACGGTTTCTTTACCAGAAAATTACGGTAAACCATAGACAGATTTTTCAATTCTACCTCGCCTAACTCATTAAAAAATTGTTAGATTCTGAGTGGATAAAATATCAAAACCATTGTTGATTCCACCATGTTCAGTAGCATCCTCCAGCCAGAGGAATCACCTCTTTCAGTCACTTCTCAAACTCAAGACACAAAAGAACTTCCCAGTGGTGGACTCGATCCAGATCGCTTTGATTGGCACGAAGTTTGGTATCCCGTCCATTATATTGAAGATTTAGACAAATCCCAGCTAACTCGCTTCACCTTATTAGAGCGAGATATTGTTATTTGGTGGGATAACAACGAACAAATGTGGCGAGCATTTGTAGACCAATGTCCCCATCGCTTAGCGCCACTATCTGAAGGAAGAATTAACGAAGACGGTTTACTAGAATGTCCCTATCATGGTTGGGCATTTTCAGGAACGGGTAAATGCGATCGCATTCCGCAACAAGTCGAGGGAGGTAAAGCTGAAGTTTCTCAACGTGCGTGCGTCACTTCACTACCGACCACAGTTCGTCAAGGAATGTTATTTGTTTATCCCGGTTCTCCAGAGAATGCACTTAACACCAAAGTTCCCGTTGTTGATATCTTAGACGAAGAACCAGAAGGTTGGATTTGCCTCAATACCTTTCGAGACATACCCTATGATGCCCTGACATTGATGGAAAACGTCCTCGATACCAGTCACATTCCTTACACCCACCACCGTACCGTTGGTAACAGAGCTAATGTATCTCCTGTAGAATTGGAAATTGTAGAATCAGGGAAATGGGGATTCAAAGGCATTTGGGCAGAAGGTCCTCGAAAAGGAACTCTAGGTCGCCAGGATACGACCTTCATTGCTCCTAGTATGATGTGGCATGACCTCACTTCCAAACAATTTGGTAGGACGTTGACAGTCGTCTACGCAACTCCCATTCGTAAAGGAGAATGTAGGCTATTTGCGCGTTTTCCCTTCAAGTTCACCTCAAAATTACCAGGGATATTTCTCAAACTAACTCCGCGCTGGTACTCTCATATCGGGCAAAATAGCGTGTTGGAAGATGACCAGATTTTCTTGCATCACCAAGAACGGTATCTAGAACAACGTGGTGGTAGTGCCAACTTTACCAAAGCATTCTATTTGCCAACCAAAGCGGATTTGTTTGTATTCGAGCTGCGTTCCTGGGTGAATCAATATAGTGTCGATCCTTTTGAAGGAGCAACTCTATCACCGGCACTGCCCAAGGAAATTTTACTAGATAGATACCACTCTCACACGAAGAAATGTGCTAGCTGTAGTAAGGCTCTCAAAAACCTGCAACGATTGCGGTTGGGAGTCGCTGTCATAACAGGGTTGGTTTGGTTGCTGCTTCCTTTGCTAATGTTTGTATACCCTCAAGTCAATGCGATCGCTATGAGCTTGTTAACTTTAGCTGTTATTAGCGGCGCTGGTATTTGGTTTGGTTTGGGTAAGTTAGAACGACGATTGTATCAAGGACGCACGGTGCCACCTAGAAATCAGTGACCAGTGACCAGTGACCATTGACCAGCGAGCGAAAACCTCTCAGTAACTTTTATAACATCATGTCTTGTGGTACGGGCATCCTGCCCGTACATTCAAGAGTCCTTACAAGTATGCTCATGCCACAGTCAAGTAGTTTAACCCGAAATGGCTGTAAATAATTCATTAACCAAATTTCATATTATTTGTCAGTAATTGGGAACTTTAGCCATGGATATAACTATACACCTTTATAGTTATCTATAATGAACCTAGACAAGACGCAGAATCAGAAGAAGCAGATTGGGCTGACAAAGCAGAAATTTTTTATAGGACTTGCTATTGCTGGAACTATTGCCATTTTCCCCGCATTATATCGGGTTGATTGGGCTGGATTCGGACCAGACTCAAATAAATCAGTGACGATAAAGGAAGTTATAAATCCCAAAGACGGAAAAATTATCAAGCTCAAAGAGACAACTGAGCACAAACAATCAGGCAAGACTCTGTGGGACTGGTTGGGGTTAGTTGGTACGCTAGCAATTCCGATAGTGCTTTACCAATTTCAACGTAGCGAACAAGAACAAGTTGATACCAATTCTCGTGAAGAAGCTGTGCTTGGTTATTTTAAGCATATATCAGAGCTATTGATAGATAAAGAATTGAAGCTGTTAATCGCTAAAAAACAAGAAACAACAGATTTTAAAGACCCCATGCTTAATGCGTTACTAGACGCTTCCCGTGCCTGCACGTTATCAATGCTCCGCCGTCTCAATAAAGATGGGGAACGTAAAGGACGTGTTATCCGCTTTTTAAGCGATGCAGAACTTATAAGTGAGTTGAACTTGGAGCTAGCCGACTTAAGTTATGCGAACTTAAGTAATGTCAAGCTAAAAGGCGCTAAATTGGGTTACGCCAACTTGAGCAATGCTGACCTAAGTTTGACAGACTGTCGCATCATAAAGAAAATCAAAAATGCAGTTTCCTCAGAAGAGTTTGCTGAAACTGGAATACAACTATACTGTGCCGACCTGAGAAACGCTAACCTTAGCGATCGCTTCGGCTCTTGCGTACTTAACGTGCTAAAATATTAGGATATCTATTCAAATTTTAAGTAAAATTAATTATGAAAAGAATCCTTAGTCAACTATTAAATTTACCTGATGTAGCGGTAGAATCAAGTCTAGAAGAGGGTTCTGTCTTAATTTTATCAGTACGTAAAAAGACGAAAAGTGCAGTATGCCCACAGTGCGGTAAAAAGTCCGAACATTTACACCAAAATCAAAATTACTTAGTAAAAGATTTACCGATAGGGGATAAAGAAGTAATATTAAATGTAAATAGACGAAGATTTAAATGTAAAACGTGCCGAAAAACGTTTAACGAAAAGCTTGATTTTGTAGGAGCGAGAAAGACATATACGCATCGATATGCGGAAAATATTGTTAAACAACTTATTAGTAGTAATGTAAGTAATGTGGCGGAAAATAATGGATTAACCGATGAAGAGGTTAATGCTTGAAGATGTAGCTAAAAATGTATTACCAATAAACCTAAATAATTTGACTTATGTTAGGAATCGATGAAATAAGTTTAGTAAAAGGGCAAGGAAAATTTATTGTTGTACTTGTAGATATAGATTCAGGGAGATTAATAGGATTAGTAAAAGAAAGAAAACAAATGGAAATAGAAAATGTTATGAAAAAGTGGGGAGACTCAGTTCTAGAACGGATAGAAGAAGTTAGTATGGATCTGACGACGCATTGTCCCCTCCAGAATGGGGCAACCCTCAAGCCCCTTGTTTTAACGAGGGGTAGTGCAGGATATCCCGAAATAGGGTTGCCCCATTCTGGTACGTGTAAGACCCCCGTGACCGGAAATTATAAAAGTTTAGTCGATAAGATTTGCCCAAATGCTGTTGTTACAGTCGATAGGTTCCATGTTACCAAAATAATACATGAAGAATTAAACCAAGCTAGAATAGCAGAAAAGAAAACAGCCTCAGAGTTAAAAGTTGAAGATAGGGAAAAAATTTTTGATAGTTTAAAAGGTAATAAATTTACAATTTTAAAAGCAGAAGACAAGCTGACGACGCATTGTCCCCAGAAAAAGGGGGAACCTTCAAACCCCTTTATTTATAGAGGGGTAGTGCAGGATATCCCAAATAAGGTTCCCCCTTTTTCTACGTGTAAGACCCCCGTGACAGATAAACAAAAAATAAAATTAGATGCATCTCTGATTGCATCTCCTTTAATAGCAATAATGCATTCATTGAAAGAAGAATTCCGCGATTTATTTGATACGAATGAAGATTCAGGAACAGGAATCTTAGGGCTACTCGATTGGTTAGAAAAAGCTGAACCTTATTATCAGAAAAGTGGGAAGACAATTAAGCGTTGGTTTGGAGAAATTGCTGGATATTTTGAAAGAAAAACTACTAACGGGGTAGTAGAAGGAATTAATAATAAATTGAAGCTAATAAAACGAAATGGATTTGGCTTTAGGAACTTTCGCAATTTTGAAATTAGAGCTTTACTTTCTTGGCATTATGATATTAATTTAGCACGTTAAGTACGCAAGAACCGCCGTTGTACAAATAGGTAATACCCTCTGGGTCGCCAACGATGAAACTATTAGCCTGGAACGGGTTTCTTTACTACAAGGTAATGCTGATGACACTTACAAATATGGGGAACATAAACAATTCGCGTTGAATGAATACCTTCAACTTCCAGTACCCCCTCCATCCGATTTTAAAGATATTGAAGAGATAGATGTAGAAGGGCTTGACTGCAAAAATAGTTATCTTTGGCTAGTAGGTTCTCACAGTTTGAAACGTCGTAAACCGGATAAGGAAAAACCAACCGATCTGAAGCCTTTGGCTGAGGTAACGAGAGATGGTAACCGCTTTCTTCTGGCTCGCATTCCTATCGTGGAAAAGGATGGGACGTACATTCTGGAGAAGGAAGTTGTGCAGAAGGGTGAAAAACTTACTGCTGCAAAATTGCGTGGTGACGATAAAGGTAACGATTTGACTAAGGCTCTAGCTCAAGACGAACACTTGCAATCCTTCCTCACGATACCTGGTAAAGACAATGGATTCGATATTGAGGGGTTAGCTGTTACAGGCGATCGCATTTTCATTGGGTTGCGTGGACCGGTTTTGCGTGGTTGGGCTGCGATCCTTGAAGTGGAGGTTGAAGAAGATAATGAAGACCCTTTCACTTTAAAGCTCAAAGAGATAGGACTTGACAACCAACGCTATCGGAAGTATTTCCTTGATTTAGGTGGATTAGGTATTCGTGACTTATGCGTGCGGGGTTCCGATCTGCTGATTCTTGCTGGACCCTCAATGGATCTTGATGGTCCAGTTACTATCTTTCAATGGCGAGGAGGCGCAGAACCAAAGGACGAAAGTTTAGTTTTCTCACCACAAATCCAGTCTATCGGGGATATCCCTTTTGGTCTAGGTGAGGACAAGGGAAAAGACCATGCAGAGGGTATGACTCTGTTCTCTACTAATAACAACAGCGATCGCTTTGTCCTTGTAGTTTATGACTCTGCGTCCAAAAGCCGAATAACACAAACTAGTACCCAAGAAGTGGATATTTTCTCTTTACCTGAATAAGGCGATAAAAACAAATTTCTTGTACAAAATCTATCACTTGAAAAGAATGTATAGACCTTCAAACAGAGCGTCTCTACAGACTTCAACCAAAGCTTCAGTGAAACACTTAAATTATGAATAGTAGCCAAAATAATATTCCAACTACAAAGATTATCATATCTCTAACTGGTATAGTTTTTTCAGTTCTACATTCTGCAAAAGTTCTCACTTTTGATACTCAAGGCTTAATTCTTATTATAATAGCTTTTCTTCCTTGGTTAGCTGGTATTCTTTCAAAAGCAGAGCTACCAGGAGGTTGGAAATTAGAGTTTATACAACAGATAAAAGAAGAACAAATTCGTCAAAAAACTGAAATCGAGCAATTAAAGTTTTTGATAGAAGGTTTTATCACTGATAGCGAGCTGAATATTATTAGAAAAATTTATTTTAAAGAGCCATTTTTAGTAAAGGTAGATGACACTTCTCATTTCTTTTCCAATGAACTGGACAGGTTGAGAAAGCTTGGGCTAATCGCAAATTTTGATGGTAAAGGTAGACGTACCCTGCTTCAGAATGATGGTCAAAAACGAGAAGTTGGAGAACACTTTTATATTACTGACAAGGGGAGAACTTATCTTCAATTTAGAGGGATTATTTGACTTATAACTACACTACGAGCATTATTTTGTTGAACTTTGCTCAAACCTCAGACAATGTTAAGAAATTTAAAGATTTATCCGTATTTACGTAAATTCTTTAATAACTGCCGATAAATTATGGAGTCACTTTAGGTTTTAATTGGTTGAATTTACTGACATTCAGGTGTGCTGACTGCTAACAAACTATTTTTAAGAGGTCAACTGAAATGAATTGCCTGTGTCAAAAAGCAGTAATTGCAACAGCTGGAGTTATTTTAAGTTTTGCTGCAATTGAAGCGAAAACGATAGATACTGCACGAGCTACCACCGTTACATACAATTTCAATGTAGACATGACATATGGTCCGTTATCGGGACAAAGTTATTCTGGTAATTTCAGTTACGATGATGTATCGAGCAAGCAAAGTGATGGTACATACAAAGTTACGTCAGGCATCTTCAACTACGCAAGCAGTTCAACAGGTGGATTACCATCACAGTATTCTCTAACTGGCTTAACTTTTTTTGATCGAAGTACTCCTGGCATGGAGGATCGTTTTGGCTTGGAAAACTTTTTTTATCCTCCTAGAATTCTATACAGCAATCCTGCAAGCGATCCCTACGCTAAAGGCTTTTTTTTCCGGTTTGGGTTTAATTTAGGGTCTTTCCCGTTTCCTGCTATGTTTTATGATGAAGGTTACTTTGGGAGCGGTAGTCCAATCTTCAATTTTGGAAAGGTAACTTACACCCGTTCTGTTGCTGTCCCGGAGCCAACAACTGTGCTAGGGCTGCTCTTACTTGCGACGTTAGGTCTTTGGAAGAGTGTCCGTTCGAGCAGACACTCTTTCAAGGGCGCTTGCATGAAATAGGGTCAATCCCTAAAATAGGTGGGAATTGGGATTGACAATCTATTCGAGAAGAGGGCAGTTTTTGCAACTGCTCTATGTTTTGTTCGTAATCCTTTTGGGAGACATTTAGTTTTTCCTCAAGTTGCTGTAACTCCTGCTTTTGTAAAGGTGGAGGGTTTTTAAGTATTTGCTGTTGTTCGGGTTTAACTTTGAGTACATTCGGTAAGTCATGACGGGGAATGTCAATCTGAGCAATAAGGATTACGGGCAGCATCAAGGGTTTTCATTAAAGGTATTAGTGCGATTCGTTGGTTCTTTATGAAGTAATTGGACGGTCTCCATCGACTTCAAGAGTATCCTTAACTTGAAGATGACTTTTAACAATCGGGCGTTGACCATCTATGTTCAAAGTATCTTTAACCTCTACATCACTTTTGTCAATCGGACGCATACCGTCTACAGGAAGCATTTCATGCTCCTGAAAATTGCTTTTAGCGATCGGACGCTGACCATCTACATCAATTGTTTCTTGTATCTGAATTTTGCTTTTTGCAATTGGGCGGACACCATCTACCTCAAAGGTGTCTGCAAGCTTAAAAGAACTTGGATCGATTGGACGGTGACCATCTACATCAACTGTTTTCAGACTTTGTTTGGGTTCTTCTGATGAAGAAACTATGTTTGCTTTGGTATCCGTGGTCTTCTGACTTAAATCATTGACAGTGCTATCAACTTGTGGGTTGTTATTCATGGAACACGCCTCGAACTCACGTCTTTAGTAGCATGACTTTATTTCGGTAGCTTTTGCACCTTCCTTTATGAAGAACTTTCAACAAGAAGCATTCTTGAAAAGTTAGCGTAAAAATGATTACCATCTACTCCTGACTCAATTGCTCTATCAAACAATCAGCAATGCGTCTAGCAGCACCTGGTTTACCCATTCGCCGCACGCCATTTTCCGCTATATCTTGTAAAGTATCGGGATTGTATAAAAGACTTCGCACGACACTAGCAGTTGCTCCCGGCTCTTGAATAAGAATCACTGAAGGTCCTAAAAGACGGCTTTGGGCTTCTGCAAAGGAAGCTGTAAACTGAGGTCCCTTTCCAGGAAAAATAATCGCGGGTTTGCCCAAACCCACAAATTGCTCTGTTGCGGTTCCTGCCATGGCAATGGCTAAATCTGCCATATGCAGACAATCATTATAAGCGTCTTGAGTTAGTACAACATAAGCATTTAGCTGCTTAAATGACACGGCATTTTTATCGGCAATTTTCACAGGTGTTCCTGCATGGGGACGCCAACCTTGGGCTTCTAGCATTTGTCGCATACTCTCAAAATGTAAGCTAGGTGCGATCGCTCCCAAGAATACCACTGTTTTAGAAGAATGTCCTATAAAATCTCGCTCTTGAAACAGTTCCATCACAGTAGAGATAGCGATTATAATTTGATGCCAGTTATTGTAAGCTTCTGGAGGACGAGAACCAGGTAACAGAGTGACAACAAAGGGTCGAACGAGTTCCTGTTGTTCTGCATCAAAATTGTAAAATCGTTGAGTAGAAAAAGATGGTTCTAACCCATCCATCATGGGATTGCCCATGTCAAACGCCGGAACTGAAAAGTTTGTTAATATCTCTGATGTAAGGGTATCTCGTGGAAATACAGCTTTGCAACGAGGACGGCTCATCAGCCAACGTTCCCAAGGATGATAAACCGAGCCGGAAAAGTGTTCCAACCATGTAGCTTGGTTTTTCCGTTTTAATATTCCAATTTCATCTCGCACGTAATATTCCGATCTTGCCGTTCCCACAAAAGCATAGTTGGTTTCACTGAGAGATGCAAATAATAGTGGAACAATATCTCCCACTGCCAAGACAGCATTCTTATACCCCAATCTTTTTTGAGTTTTAACCCAGTTGCGTATAGCTTTTATTTGCTCGAGCGTCAGTTGTAACAAACCACCTTGCACATCTCGCATGAATTGGCGTCCATCCATATAGATAAAACCACCTGATGGCATAGTACGTACCGAACCAATGATGGGAATATCTAATTGATGGTAGGCGTGTCCCTCTCCCACTATTGGTAAAGCAACAATCTCCGGTGGATTGGGCTGTTGCTGAAGTTCCTGTAAAATCCGAACGGCAATAACATCTTCCCCGTGTCCGTTACTCATAACAAGTAATCGCAAACGAGAATTTTCGTTTTGGTACTGAGAGGAGGGTAGGGGTAGTTGTGAGAGATCGCTCATGAGAAACAAAAACTAAAAATTTACTGTCTTGTGGGATACGAGGGATACATGGGGGTATCAATAATCGGCGAAGCAGCTGGAAGTTAGTACTATCCCCATGACCTAACCTCTGTACAGAATTACACACTAACTCCCAGTAAATCAGGCTAGTATTATGCGAGTTTCTTCTGCTGCAATTTTCACTCTAGCGACTTTAACGGCTAGTAACGTTACTCAGCAAGCAATAGCTGCTCCTTCTAATGTTCCCACTCAAGGGGAGAATGTCAACAATATTGTAATTCCTACGGAAGGGCAACAGCGATTGGGGAACTCGGGGCCCCCTCTGGGGATAAGGGGCAATGGCGATTTGGAAGTGGAGACTGAGAATATGGTAGAGTTCTCTCCCTCATCTTCCACATCACCCAATAACCAATCCCCCAGTCCCCAAGCCCCAGTCGCCAGTCCCCAATCCCCCAATCGCCAGTCGCCAGTCGCCAGTCCCCAATCCTCCAGTCCCTCCAACGACCTAGTTGTCACAGCCATAGACGTAAAAATAGAGGGTGCAACTGAAGAATTAGAACAAATTATTCGCAGCAAAATCAAAACTCAAGCTGGTGGTGAAACAAGCGAAAGTCAGTTACAGCAGGATGTTGCAGCTATTTTAGATACGGGTTTATTTGTAAATGCTCGCGTTGATAGTAACACTACATCAACAGGTTTAAACGTTGTCTATCAAGTTCAACCAGTCACTGTGCGTTCCATTCAACTTTCTGGAGCTAAAGCACTGACTTATCAAGTGGCTTGGGAACGTTTTCAATCCCAAGTCGGAACGGCTATTAGCCCTAATGGTTTAAAGGCAGTCGTGGAACAAATCAATAAATGGTACGCTGACAATGGTTATAAAATTGCAAGAGTTATATCTATAACCCCAACTCAAGATGGTATTTTGACTGTTAATGTTGGCGAGGGTGTTATCGGTAGCGTTCAAATTCGCTATGTCAACGACGAAGGTAAAACAGTTGATGACAAAGGTAATCCTGTTAGGGGGCGTACCAAACAAGATTTCTTGCGCCAACAACTCAAACTAAAGTCGGGTCAACTCTTTCAAGAAAGTGTAGTCAAGCAGGATTTGCAGCAACTCTATAAAACGGGGTTGTTTGAAAATGTGAATGTTGCTTTAGAAGGTGATGCGACAAAACTTGATGTCATTTACCAACTGAAGGAAGCAGGTGCTCGTTCTGTTAACGTAGGTGGTAATTACAGTGCTGACCAGGGAATAGTCGGTACGTTTACTTACAATGACCGAAATGTCGGTGGTGGTAACGATACATTAGGTGTGAATGTTCAAGTTGGTCGTCGCGATATTCAGTTTGAATCTAAATTCAGCAGCCCCTATCGCGCCTCAAATCCAGATCGCTTGGGCTACAGCATCACCACCTTTCGCAAACGGGGACTTTCTGACACTTTTGATGGCGACGTTAAACTGGCTGATGGCGATCGCATTCGGGAAGGTAAGATTGGAGGAAGTATCAGTTTTCAAAGACCAATTGATGATTGGGATACTTCTTTAGGTTTCAATTATACTCGTGTCAGTATTCGCGATCGCGAAGGAACGATCGTGCCTTTTGACGAACAGGGTAATCAACTGTCTTTTAGCGGTAGTGGTATCGATGATTTGGCTACCGTCTCTTTCACTGCTACCAAAGATTTCCGAGATAACCCCTCAAATCCAACAAGCGGTTCGATACTGAAACTCAGCACCGAACAATCTGTTCCTATTGGAAATGGACAAATTTCCATGAATCGCATCAAGGCAAACTACACTCAGTTTCAACCTGTTAAGCTATTTGAATCTAAAAAACCCCAAGTCTTTGCTTTGAATTTACAAGCAGGAACGGTACTTGGCGATTTACCACCTTATGAAACCTTTAACTTAGGCGGTCCTAATTCGGTGCGCGGTTATGATGGTGGTGATGTCGCTAGCGGTCGCACTTACGTCTTGGCTTCTGCAGAATATCGTTTTCCCATCCCTATCTTAGATGCATTGGGAGGTATAGTGTTTGCTGATTTTGCCTCCGATTTAGGTTCTGGCGATAGTGTCTTGGATAATCCTGGCGGAGTTCGGGGTAAGCCTGGGACTGGTTTTGGTTATGGGGCTGGTTTGCGCTTTGATTCTCCTTTAGGTCTGATTCGGGCTGACTTCGGTTTAAATGACCAAGGTGAAAGCAGATTGCAATTTGGTATCGGTCAACGATTTTAACAGTGACCAGTGACCAGTGACCAGTGACCAATCCCTTGTTCCCATGCTCTGCGTCCCTCCCTCGTTCCCACGCTCTG
>NZ_BAACAP010000129.1:0-29371 GCF_045865695.1 Scytonema hankhaensis NUACC26 | reverse complement strand
TAGCACTGTTTCTGCTACTGAGGTTGTAGCTGACTTGAGCAGCAATGTTCAATTATGTTCAGCTTAAAAGTATCAGTCATAAATTTGTGCTCAAATTTAACCACTAACTACTAACCACTAACCCTTTAGCTCGACAAGAATAATAAATTTGTGCTCAGCCCAAAAGTGGTGCCGAAAAGCAAACCATCTTGAAAGTTTAATTTTTTTAACACGTAACAATCAAAGTCTGGTGTTGCTGTATAATTAGAGAAATTCCCCCAAAGAGTTTGCCTCTCCTCAGGGGAAAAATAGTTTAAATAAATTTCTTTAGTTGAGTCTATGATAGCAACCTCAGCCGTTTTTTGCCAGATCCCACTACAAAAAAATCTTTCTTCTTGCCTGTCCCAAATCCAAGAAGCAACTCTAGCACTCCTAGAAGCCGCATCAGAACTGGCTCTCATCCAAAAGAGTATCGGCAAGATAGGGTTTTCCAGAGAACTGAAGAAGTACCAGCAGAATCCCAAAGATGTTAAGGAATATTTAGCTCTGGTACATACATACTCGGAATGCGACCTAGAAGAAATTTCGTCTTTAGGTATTTTGACTCTCAAAAAACTAGCACGCCCTTCGTACACTCCGGTAAGAGAAGCCTTAGAAAATTTAATAGATATTACGCCTATTCAAATAGACGACCTCACCAAAACCCTCTGCAAGCGTCAGCGACAATCAAAAGAACCCAGAACAACTATCTGGGGTGAGGATGGTCAGTTCTTTAATACAGGGGATATTTACGATCGACCCGAAGCAGGCGTAGCTCTAGAGCGCATGGCAAAGGAAGAAGGTAAAACAACTCAAACGATTACAGCCCAATCTATAGAACTCCGACAGGAAGTTATCCAAGTTCTCCAAGCACAACAGCAGGTTACCGATATTACCCTTAAAGCATCACCTGTTGAAGGGGACAATTTATCCCTGAACGTAACCCTCAACTCAACTCTTCCCAAATTGAAATTTCAAGATCGGGAATTTATACTGTTGGACGCAACAAAAAAATACATCCTGGAACTTGATAAACTCGCGTCCTCTCCTATCCAACTCCCTAATGTATCGATCGCTAACGTCGAACAACAAAGAACTCTAGAAAAAATTAGACAATATCAAGCCTACCTGTCTGCAGAAAAAGACATTCCCAAAACATCTTTGGACGAACTCTCTCTTACAGAACTTAAAGCTGTCGAAGTCCTACTAGAAGGTGCTATTGGACAGGCTGACTGCAATAAAATCAGAGATGCAATCGCTAAAATCAGCCCAGATAGAAAAGAAAAAGTCTGGTTTGCCCTATCGTATAACCAACGCACCAAAGCTTTAAAGCTTTTTCCGCCTCACTACCGATTGCTAACTCAAGCTGTTAAAAATAATCTTATCTATGATTTTCGAGAGGATAAATCTGGGAAAGCAGTCAAACTCAGGATTAACAATACAATGCCAGGAATGTTTGATAACTTGGTATCTATTGAAAATATAGAATCTTTTTTGAACACTCTGTCTCCTAGAGAGTACGTAACTTGAATAATCTTGAGGCGGGATACGAGTAGTGGAGTTATTAACGGCTAAAGGCAAGTTGACAAACAGTTAAATTTTTATATATACTGGAAAAGGCTTTTACGGGGTTATAGCTCAGTTGGTAGAGCGCTTCAATGGCATTGAAGAAGTCAGCGGTTCGAATCCGCTTAGCTCCATTATCGAGCGCAAATTTCCGCGTATTTTCCGAACTTTCCCATGCAAACCATAGTTGGCAGCACGGAAAGCTTAAAATCGAGAAAGTGCAATTTTCCTGGAAAATGGCTCCATGCGTCGAGATTCGATTTTTTACAAACTATTTCAACAATCGCCAAGTTTACTATTTGAGTTATTGACAAATCCGCCAGAGAATTCCGGAGAATATAGATTTGATTCGGTAGCTGTGAAGGAACCGAAATTTGAAATTGATGGTGTATTTCTACCTCCTGAAAGTCAAAATCCTGGTGTTGTCTATTTCTGTGAGGTGCAGTTTCAAAAGGATGAAAGGCTGTACGAACGGGTATTTGCTGAATCTTGGTTATACTTCTACCGCAATCGAGATAGATTTAGTAATTTGCACATAGTCATCATTTACCCATGTCGGAGTCTCGAACAAAGTGATATTGTTCCCTATCTCAGTCAACTCAACAGTCCACAAGTAACTCGTATATATTTGGATGAATTGGGTAGGATTCGCTCTTTACCAGTTTGGGTGGCTTTAATGGTGTTAACAACAATAGAAGATGAGCAAGCAACCGAAGAAGCGAGATATTTACTAGCCAGAAGTCAGCAGGAAGTCCCAGAGCCAGAAAATCGCGCCATAATAGAGTTACTGACCACGATAATGGTGTACAAGTTTGAAAATAAGAGCCAACGGGAGGTAGAGGAAATGTTGGGAATCACACTCCGAGAAACACGGGTGTATCGAGAAATTAAGGAACAGGGACGAGAAGAAGGACGAGAACAGGGACGAGAAGAAGGAGAAAAATCCCTAGTTCTGCGTCAATTAGCTAGACGGGTGGGAGAATTGCCGCAACAGGTGCGTCAACGGGTTGAGTCTCTCTCGTTAGAACAGTTGGAAAATCTGGGGGAAGCCTTGCTTGATTTTACCAGTATGGCTGATTTGAATGCTTGGTTTAGTCAATTATGAATTTTGCTTTAATAAATCTCTTTTCCACTGGGATGCTTTTTCTAAGTCTGCCATTTTTAAATCCGCACTTTCATATACTAAGCCTTTAAATAAAGTGTAGTTGATTACGTAGCACGGTGTGAAATAACTTACAGGAATTGGGTAAGTCCGATGCGCGCAGCCTCAACTGCATTCTGGCTAGATCCGTCCGTTGCTTGACCGTTATAGCCCTAGAGAAAAAGCGTTTAACAATTTATCATCATGACATGAACGAGTTGAATTTTCAGTCATGACCTCTGAGCATTCCACCTCCAGCACGGTCAAACAGCGTGTCATCTTCCTAATACTAGATGGTGTCGAACTGTTGGATCTGGCTGGACCAGCACAGGTATTCAGTATAGCTGCCTCATTGGGTGCGCCCTACTCGCTACACTTCTGTGCTAACACTTCTGGAGTGCGCTCGGCACAGGGGCTATTTTTAGGGCAGCTTGAGCCACTGCCACCCGTATCTGCCTATGATGTGGTGATGGTTGCTGGAGTGGCATTGGATCGACTCAACCAACCCCTGCTGGACGCTGATACTCGTTGCTGGCTGATTAATGCTCATACGAACGGCACGTGCATTGCCTCCATTTGCACGGGAGCAGCAGTCTTAGGGGAGGCTGGTCTGCTGGACGGTCGGCGTTGCACCACTCACTGGTTTGTTATGGAGGATCTCCAGCAGCGTTATCCAATGGCTCATGTTGTGGACAGCGTTTTGTATGTTAGCGATAAGCTGGGTACAGCTTGCGCTTCGCGAACGCGGCATTATTACCAGTGCGGGCATTGCCTCTGGAATTGATATGGCGCTGTCGCTAATCGAGCAACAGCATGAACCGCGCCTCGCAGCTGAGGTGGCTCGCTACCTGGTTATCTATATACGCCGTAACGGCACTCAACCTCAACGAAGTGTTTATCTGGAGTATCGCAATCATTTGCATCCAGGTGTACATCGCGTTCAGAATTGGTTGGCAGAACACGTGCTGAAATCCGTCTCCTTAACCGAGCTTGCCCAAATTGCTAACATGAGCGTGCGGAGTTTCAGCCGTGCCTTTAAAGAGGCGACTGGATTAACGCCCGTGCAATATCAGCAACGCTTACGTTTGGAAGTCGCCTCCACGCTGTTGCAGAACTCAGACTTGTCGATTGAGGCGATCGCAACCCGCTGTGGCTTCGACGATACCCGTCATTTTCGCCGTCTATGGCAACGGTATTTTGGGGTTTCTCCTTCAGCCACGCGCAAAAAACAGACGAAAATTTCTGTTGCTTAACTACGTTGCTGCGATTGGCCTCTTGAGAACTTTGAACTTACACAATGGAAAAATACATGATTCCAGACAGCGAAATTTGTAAAAAAGCAACGCAACTGGTTGCAGAAATTTCACCCACCTTTTTGTGCAATCACTGCATTCGGACATTTTTGTTTGGTGACTTGTTAGGGAAACGGGATGGACTCAAATATGACCGCGAGTTGCTGTATCTAGGTGCAGTCATGCACGATTTAGGATTGATGGAACGATTTGATGGTGAACAACGATTTGAAGTCAATGGTGCGGATGCTGCACGAGCCTTTGTTCTGGCAAATGGATTGCCAAACGAGAAAGCAGAAGTCGTTTGGGACGCGATCGCACTCCACACTTCTTTAGGCATAGCCTCACGGAAACAGCCTGAAATTGCGCTGGTGCATTTAGGGGCGAGTGCAGATGTATTGGGAATGTGAATTTCCGCTCTTCCTTCAGAGACCGTAGAGCAAGCGCTCGAAGCTTATCCTCGACTTGGCTTCAATAGGGCGATGACCGAATTATTAGTCTCACAAGTCAAACGAAAACCTCAAACAGTCGCATTCACTTGGCTAGCCGAAGTTGGTCGGGGTTACATTCACGGATTTGTCTCACCCAATTGGAGCGATATGCTTAAGAGCAGCCCATTTGCTGAGTGATTGTAACCCTCGATCCAGATCGACTGTTTCCCTGGCTCGATTATGCTTGGAAGCAAGGAATCTTGCTGCCTGAAGTTATTACTGCTACCAATGGAAGTTGGTATCTGTCCCCCTTGCAAGATTCTGATTACGATTTTGTCTATCTCATGCGTGACGTTCCAGGAAAACCGATCTCCCAAGCGAGCAAAACATTGTTGAAACAGTATGCTGAGGCAATGGCGCAGTTCCATCGAATCGGATTTGACTATTCCCAGCCAGTGCGGAGTGGCGATGGTGCAACTTGGGCAGACGTAAAGCAGCGGAAAAATCTACAGGAGCTATGGAACGATCTGCAAGATCGCCCATTCATCTCCCAAGAACTAGTCTCAGAGGCGATGCGAGCAATTGTTGACACGCACGTTTGCACTTTGCCCCAAACGATGATTCATGGGGACTTTCGGTTTTGCCATGTGTTCTTTCAGGACAATTCTTTAAGTGGCATTGTAGATGTAGATGAGTCAACACAGGGAGAGCGATTGATTGATTTGTGTTATGGACTCGCCAGTGGTTCTTCCCCAGAAGCAGGTAGTTTGCTCACCTTTAAGCAACTGCAAGATACCCTATTGATGTATAACCAAAGCCTGCCGCTTAATCAACAAGAGCGATCGATACTAAAGGGAGCCTTTGCTTATATGTTCTTAGCAACCCTGTGTCACTTGTCTTACAGTAATGGGACGCAGCAGGGGATCGATGTTACACAAGACTTTTTGGGATCGATTCTGAGCACTTCCGAGCAAGAGTTGCTCGGTAGTCCGTAGTTGACAATGCATAGCCTTATAAAGGGGGGAAATGGAAAATCAAGTTCCCTCCCCTTTACAAGGGGAGGGCTAGGGTGGGGTAAAATTAAACATAAAACCTTTCTTAACCCAACCTACCACTCGGTCACTTATAAAGTAAATCTTAAATTGCCAAATGTATTGTGTGGGTTGGGTAGAACGAAACGTTCCCAATAATTTGATTAAATGTTGGGTTTCGTTCCTCAACCCAACCTACTATATCGCTTGCACAATCTGTTGGGATATAAAGGGTAAAATTTCTCGACTTTTTGCGTTGGCTTTCCCTTCTGTAAATACAACTAACAGGTAGGGACGCCGATCTGGTACTTCTATATACGCTGCATCATGACGAACCTGACTCGTCCAACCAGCTTTTGACCAAATTTGAGCGTTTTGAGGAAGACCACCGCCTAAAAACCCCGTCACTTGGTCTTCTTCTACATCTTTTGGCAAATCTTCCGGATTGAGGCTACGTTTTAACAAAGCCATCATGGCTTGCGATCGCGCACTGGACACTGCCACTCCCCCTACAATACTATGTAATAACCTAGCAGTGGCATTTGTGGTCAGCATATTTCGATTTTCCAGTAACTCACCCACAAATGCACGTTCCCGCCCGTAAGGACCATCGCACCAAGTTTTTTGGCAAACATTGATTGTTTCCATATCCGACCAACCAAAAGATCGGAAATACCGATTCACAATGTTGCGCTGCTGCTTCCAAGTGTCAAAGGGTCCCACGGGTAATTCCGGTCCCGAAGTCGTTCCACTTAATATATCTACAATTAAACTGGTAGCATCATTGCTAGAATCAACGATCGCATCGCGCATGGCTCTTTCCAATTCCTTAGAAGTAGAAACCATGCCTTTTTCCAACCATTCGTTGACTGCTACTAAGTAGAACAGCTTTACCACACTTGCAGGGTAAATGCGTTCCATACCACGATATGCAAAACCGCGAACTGGATGACTCCAAAAAGCGTCTGGAGTTAAAGCACCACCAGTGTTAACCAATACGGGAGGATCGTAGACAATCCAAGTTAAAGCAATTTGGTTGCGAGCTAAACTCGGAAATGCAGCCCAAGTTGCTTCTAAAATTCCATTTCCCAGATTTTCCAGTTGTTCGTCCTGATTGAAAAAACTCATTGTTGTTTAAGAATGTCCTCTAATATAGAATCCAAAATCCAAAATTTAGCAGTAGGCGAGTATCAATGTTTAGCCAATCTAAACATATATGATTCTCCTAATTGCGATCGCTTAGCAACCCAAGCGGCAAAGGGTCGGCATTTATACTTAACATTAGACGCCTCTACAGAACGCCCAACGTCTTTACAAGTCTGTCTTTGCGAAGACGATTATCCAGGATGGCTGTTACTTTCAGATTTAGATTTGTTACAACCATGTACTGTATCCTATAGAGCGATATCGTTTTCCGAAGCCGAGATTAAAAACCTTTTACCAGATGCGATCGCTTTTACCCACAAAGCTATGGAACAACCAAACTATTACCTTTGGGGAGGTACGGTAGGACCAAATTATGATTGTTCGGGATTGATGCAAGCAGCATTCGCTTCTGTCGGAATTCTTATACCCAGAGATGCTTATCAACAGGAAGCTTTCACCCAACCCATTTCTTTAACAGAATTACAACCAGGAGACCTCATTTTCTTTGGAACTTCCCAAAAAGCAACTCATGTGGGACTGTATTTAGGAGATGGTAAATATATCCATAGCTCTGGAAAAACTCAAGGGCGCAATGGAATTGCAATTGACCGTCTCACGGAACAAGGTGATGAGGTTAGTCGGTCATATTATCAGCAACTGCGCGGTGCTGGAAGAGTGGTCAAGAGTTACGAACCACAGAAACGCTAGGAATACGGGAAATTATGAGGAGTGGACTGGTTAATGGATTGACTGGGTACAATGAAGCAACGGCATCAGTTGTTCCAGATGTTTCTATAGTGGTGCCAGTGCATGATGAAGTAGAAAGCTTACCATATTTGCTGGAAGCGATCGCATCTACTTTAACTGCTACTGACTTAAGTTATGAAATTATTTGCGTAGACGATGGTTCATCTGATGGTTCGGCGCAATATCTTAAAGAACAAGCACAAATTCGTACCGATCTTAAAGCAGTTATCTTACGCCGCAATTACGGTCAAACAGCCGCAATGTCAGCCGGGTTTAATTACGCACTTGGCAAAGCAATTGTCACTATAGATGCTGATTTGCAGAACGATCCGGCGGATATACCCATGTTACTGGCAAAGTTAGAGGAAGGCTACGATTTGGTCAGTGGTTGGCGGAAAAATCGGCAAGATGCAGCCCTGAAACGATTGCTTCCTTCTAAAATTGCTAACTGGATTATTCGACGAGTTACGAGTGTCAACGTTCATGATTATGGCTGTTCGCTCAAAGCCTATCGTGCAGAACTTGTAGCGGATATGAACCTCTACGGGGAATTACACAGATTTCTTCCGGCTTTGGCTTATATCGAAGGCGCAAGAATTACAGAATTACCAGTTCGCCATCACGCTCGACGTTTTGGTCGTAGCAAGTACGGATTATCGCGTACTTTCCGCGTGTTGATGGACTTGTTAACCATATATTTTATGAAAAAGTTCCTGACCCGCCCAATGCACGTTTTTGGTCTGTTAGGGCTGATTTCAATGATTACAGGCGGAGCAATAGGAATTTACTTGACTTTTATCAAAATTGCCTTTCAAGTAGACATTGGGAATCGCCCTCTGTTAATTCTGGCAGTCCTGTTGCTAGTGACGGGAGTACAGTTATTTTGTTTTGGTCTTTTGGCAGAGTTGCTAATGCGTACTTACCACGAATCTCAAGGACGCCCTATCTATCGTGTCCGTGAGATTGTTGCAAAAAGTATCAAATAATCTTAAATACGTAATTTCACTCACGACCTCGTAAAGAAATCTAAGTTACAACAGAAGCCATCTAAAACAGGCAAAAAATTAAATGACTGCCTGCTTTAGGTGGCTTTAAATATAAGCCAAGAAATGCGTTTCTTGGTGTGAGGATGATTTAGTTAATTAGTATAAAAGCGCATCTACCTTGAAAAACTTATACATGAATGACGCCCAAATGCGGCGTAACCTGCTGTTTTCATTTGCAGCAGGTTTATTATTCTGGTCTAGCTCGGCTTCTTTACTGCCAACCTTACCACTTTACCTAGAAAAATATGGAGCGACTAACCAAGAAATTGGGATAGTGATGGGTAGTTTTGCCCTGGGATTGTTACTTTTCCGTTCTCGGTTCGGACAGTTGGCAGATGAACGAGGTCGTAAAATTGTATTGCTTATCGGTACATTTGTGGGAGCGATCGCACCTCTTGGCTATTTATTCATCAAATCATTTCCGTTATTGATGGCGCTGCGCGTCTTTCACGGTTTAAGCGTTGCAGCTTTTGCACCTGGTTTCAATGCATTAATTACGGACATCGCCCCTTCCCACAAACGCGGTGAAGTCATGGGTTATTTGAGCTTGGTTAATCCTATTAGTGTTGCCCTAGGACCAGCTTTAGGAGGTTATGTACAAGCGCTTGGCGGCAACAACTATATCTTTTTGTTGGCAGGGGGATTAGCTTTCGGAGCTTTCTTGTGTGTCATGCAAATTGCTAACCCACATATAGAACAACAGCCTGAAGAGATTCAAAACAATAAATTTTGGCAAGTGTTACTCAGCCCAAGGGTAAGAGTTCCCGCAGAAATTCTGTTACTGGTTGGTTTAGCTGTCGGAACTTTGAATACTTTTGTACCGTTATTTATCAAATCCAGCAAAGTAGACCTCAATACCGGATTGTTTTATACAGCAGCAGCTTTTGCTAGCTTTAGCGTCAGGTTGTTCGCTGGTAAAGCAAGCGATCGTCTCGGTCGGGGTTTGTTTATTACCCTTGGCCTCCTGTGTTACTGTGCAGCTATGTTCATTTTGTGGGAAGCTCACAGCGCTCGAGCTTTTTTGGTAGCCGCCTCCTTTGAAGGAGCAGGTGGCGGTATGCTATTTGCTGTACTTGCAACTCTCATGGCAGACCGTTCCTTACCACAGGAAAGAGGACGAGTTTTTGCCCTGTGCATTGTGGGATGGGATATTGGGCTAGTCATAGCAGGTCCAATTTTTGGTGCGATCTCCGAACGCATGGGTTACCGAAATATGTTTGGTTTTGATGCCTTTTTAACTATCCTGGCACTTCTTCTTTTCTTGACAAAATCTAGCAAAGACCTACCAAATTCCCTTCGCTTTGCCCTAGGACGAGGTGTAGATATTTATGCTTTGAAAAAAGTTTAAGATGATTTTAGATTTTGGATTGAGAACTTCTCTCTTGTGGTGCGGGCATCTTGCCCGCCCATTAGACAAATCTGCCCGCCCATGATACAAATTGGTCTTTCTTAGGAGTCAATATAGCTAAGATTGGCATCACTCAAATTTGTATCATGAATACGAGCCTTACTCAAATTGCTACAACTTAAATCAGCATGACTGAGATTAGCTTTCTTAAAATTAGTGTCACTCAAGTTAGCATTGAAAAGGCAGGTATTAGTTAAATTAGCTTTATTGAGGTTTGCACGTGTTAAGTCAGCACAACTGAGATTAGCATGACTCAAATCAGTATGACTGAGATCGGCATAGCTAAGGTCTGTATAATTGAGTAAAGCGCCTAGAAGCCTAGCACCTTTAAGATTTGCATAGCTGAGGTTCGCACCTCTAAGATCTGCATCCTGCAGATTAGCTCCTTGTAGATTTGCATGACTCAGATCTGTACCATTAAGGTAAGCTCCCACTAAGTTAGCATCACTTAAGTCAGTTCTACTAAGGTTAGCACCACTGTAGTTAAGAAAACCATCTTTAACAAGACTTGAATGCTTTATTGCAGAATCTACAGAAAAATTGAAACTGGTATTTTCTTGTTCAATTAAATTTTTTTTTACATCTTTTTGGAGAAATACTTGGTTTTTGTTTTGAAATTCCCGTTCTAGTTCTGATTTAGACACAATTCTAGATCTCCATCAAACTGAAATTTTGATTCTCATTAAATACAGCCATGACATCTTTTATTACGCTAATTTGTGCATATTTAATTTGATGTCAATTCGCTAAAATGTTAGCTTCAGTGAACTTATGCAAATTTTTCAACATTTTTGTTGAAGAAGGCAAAGGGCAGATGATGAGATCGGTGCGGTTTTGAGCTTTGCCAAAGTAGAGCAACTGATGTATAGCCCTTACGGGCATAGCTTTCAATATCGTGTAGCGCGTGCTTCGCACATAGCGTGTCGCGCTAGCAACTGAGGATCTCCAAAAGAGTGTGTTCTTTGGATATTCAAGCTGGTTATTACTATCACCCTCAATACTTTTCCTCTGGACTGCTTTGTGTTTCTGACTTTCTTGATAAAACCTTACAAATATTTATATTTTTTAATAAACTAATTAATGATGATGGGTTGCTGACTAATCTAAATAGGTATTCAGGAATCAATGATTTCTGAACTCTATGCCTGATGCTCAATTTTCATCACAATTTAGAGTAGAAGAAAAGACACGGTAGAATGATTGGGCAGCAATATCACTCTTAGTTGCTGGTATTGACTGAAACACAGTTGAAATTAACTAGCGTTTGCCGTGACAGTACTTCGCACGTCTGATACTCAATTGCGATACAACCTGCTGGTTCTCTTTGCAGCAGGTTTATTATTCTGGTCTAGCATGGCTTCATTACTACCAACATTGCCAATTTATCTCAGGCAACTGGGTACAAACAGGCAGGAAATTGGAATTGTAATGGGCAGTTTTGCTATTGGATTGTTGCTGTTTCGTCCTTGGTTGGGGAAGTTGGCAGATAGGCGGGGTCGTAAGATAGTGTTGCTTATCGGTACACTCGTAGCTGCGATCGCACCTCTAGGCTACTTAACAATCAAGTCTATTCCGTTGTTAATGATAGTTCGTGCGTTTCATGGCATCAGTATTGCGGCTTTTGCCACTGGATTTAATGCTTTAGTTGCGGATATAGCTCCTCCTGAAAAAAGGGGTGAAATTATTGGCTACATGAGTTTAGCCAATCCAATTGGGTTTGCCATCGGACCTGCTTTGGGTGGATATCTACAATCTGAGGCTAGTAATAAGGTTTTATTTCTTATAGCTGCAGAATTGGCACTCGTAGCAGTCTTAGGTATTGTTCCCATCTTTAACCCACCTCTACCAAAACTTAAAAGAACGGATACAAAGGACAATCAAGTTTGGAAAATTTTATTGAGTCCAAGGGTGAGAACCCCGTCTATTATCATGTTGCTCATTGGTTTAGCTATAAGTGCCATACACATTTTTATACCTTTGTTTGTTAAAGAAGCCAAAATTGAGCTAAACCCTGGTTTGTTTTTCACTGCTGCAGCCATCTCAGGTTTTGGCATCCGGTTATTTACGGGCAAAGCTAGCGATCGCTTGGGGCGTGGCTTATTTATTACTATCAGTTTAGTTTTCTATACTGTGTCAATGTTAATTTTATGGCTAGCATATAGTCCTCCTATTGTCTTATTGGCAGCAGTTGTAGAAGGAGCAGCCTCTGGAATCTTAATTCCTACAATTACAGCTATGATGGCTGACCGAGCAAAACCTCAAGAGCGAGGACAAATTTTTGCTCTGTGTTTGTTGGGATTGGATGTGGGGATTGCGATCGCGGGTGTGTTGTTCGGGTTATTTACTCATCATTTCGGTTATCGAAAGATGTTTCTTGTTTCTGGTTTCTTAACTTTCTTGGGAATTTTCTTCTTCATAACCCAGTCCAACAACAGCATAGGTAGTTCTCTACGCTTTGCTCTCGGTCGCGAATCAGATAATTACGCCATCAAAAAAATCTAAGGATCTACCTTAATAACAAAGACGCGCCGTAGCGCGTCTCTACCTAAATATCACGGGAGTGCGGAGTGTCAAATAAATAATTAACGGGCGAGGAGGGATTCGAACCCCCGACACCGTGGTCCGTAGCCACGTGCTCTAGTCCACTGAGCTACACGCCCTTACAAGAATTCAATACTAACACACACTTTTCCAATAATGCAAGAAAATTCTGAAAATTTGTCTGCCCTAAGTCATTTAGACGATCGCGGGCAAGCCCAAATGGTAGATGTGTCTGATAAAGCGCCTACAGTCCGGGAAGCCATAGCCATTGGCAGAGTCAAGATGTTAGCAGAAACCTTTAATGCCATTCAAGCAGGAAACGTTCCCAAAGGAGACGTATTGGGTACAGCAAGGTTAGCAGGAATTATGGCAGCCAAACAAACGGCTTCATTGATCCCCCTATGCCACCCTCTCCCTTTGCACAAAATCGAAGTGCAAGTTACACCCGATCCCCAACTTCCTGGCTATCAACTTCAAGCGATTGTCAAAACTAAAGCAGAAACAGGCGTAGAAATGGAAGCGCTAACAGCTGTTTCTGTTACTGCTCTCACCCTTTATGACATGGCAAAAGCCTTAGAAAAATCAATTCAAATAGAAGCCATTCAGCTTGTCAGTAAAACAGGAGGGAAATCAGATTGGGGAGTAGGGAATAGGAAATAAGAAAAGGTGGGAATTACCCACCTTCATCAACCCAACAAACTACTTTTATCGGTGGCGATCGCCTAACCACTTAGCTGCTGCAAGCCCCAAAATAGCTCCTACAACAGGATTGCTTAAAAACCTCATGATACCAGGTTGCTCTGCCAAAACTTCGCGGAAAATATCGGGATGGTTGTGATACGCGAAGGATGCTAGTTTGCTCACGTCATCAGCACTCATGCGACCAGCATGGTGAGTTGAAAGACCGAGTTGTTGTTCCAAATGCTTTTCATCTAGCCCTCTTTGTTTGAAGTGCTTGAAAAAGGCATGGGCTACATCATCGCGTTCGTTAGGTTTTATTTGAGAAATTGCCTTTTGCAATTCGGGTTCCATTTGATTAGTAGGAATTCGGTCTGGATGCAAAGACCGACCAAACAACTGACGTCTTTCGTCTGCTGTTGTCCTTTGGGCAAAATCGTCAAAATTTTCGTACTCTGTTGCTGAAGAGGAGGAAGTCTCATCAAGTGACTCAACGTCACCTTGAGCCAAATCTTTCATGATTTGACGTCTATATTGTTCGCTACTACTCATTCTGAAATCTCCTTGTTTGTTGTTAGTTGTTGTTTGTTATTTGTTAGTCGTTCTTGAAACTATCAACTACTAACCACTAACCACTAACCACTAGCTATACTGAATCTGATTCGTTTGCACGTCGTATTGAACAGTCAAAATTCGCTGTTTGTCTGGTGCAAATACAAGAACTGTTAAATCCTGTTTTGGAAAGTTCTTATGAAAACCTTCAACCAAAGACTTTGCTAACGAGCGCACTTCATTAGCAGGAACTTTAGAGGAAATCACTACACCAAGCTTATTATTATCTCGTACATAAGCATCAGAAATTAATCCTTTCGATGCTTGGACAACCCAGTTACCAAAACTTTCTCCAGTTGGAGTATTTCCTCGCTCTAATTCTCCGTAGGTAACATTTCTACCAATCGTAGGCACATTTGTAGTGCGATCGTTCTTAGCTACAGCACCACCCGCACAAGCAGTGGTAATCGTCAAGATTAAAATCAAAACGGAAGCTACTAACATTTTACGGCTCTGTTGAAGCCAACCCATCTTTCTTACCTCCAAATTTCTTTTCAAAATTGGTAATATTGATTTTTTTCTTAAAGGTAATACGCCTTAATTTACAGGAATCGCACATCATTGTGTTTTCTCTCCTTTCCAAGAAGGTACTTTTACCCCCCTAGTCCCCCCTTGGTAAGGGGGGAGATTTGATTGTCAGTTCCCTCCTTTGAACAGGGGGAGATTTGACTGTCAGTTCCCTTCCCTTTGAACGGGGAGAAATTAGATTTCTAGTCCCCTCCCTTTGAAACCTGCGGTGTACACACAAGTCTTCTAAAGTGCTTTCTTGCATTTTCAATCCCCCCTAGCCCCCCTTAAAAAGGGGGGAAAATCTTGAAAGTCCCCTTTTGAAGGGGGATTTAGGGGGATCTTGAAAGATGTGTGTACACCGTAGACCTTTGGAACGGGGAGAAATTAGATTTCTAGTCCCCTCCCCTTTCCAAGGGAAGAGTTAGGGTGGGGTAAAACAATAAATATTTCGTTCAAAAACCAAATGAAATTCCTGTAGTAACTAAACCTTTTTGAGGGTCTAGTCCCCGACTTATTTAGAAAGTTAGGGATTTAAAAATATCTTCTAGACCCTCAAAATCAATGCGATCGCGTACTAGTCAATATTTTTCTTGACGTTATCTTTTACGTCTTCAACACCTTGACGCACTTCGCTTTCAGCTTGCTTTGCTTTACCTTCAGCTTTATCTTCTGGATCTCCAGTAACATTTCCTAGTGCTTCTTGAGCTTTTCCTTCAACATTTTTAGCAGTTGCTTTTGCGCGATCTTCTAAACTCATATTGTCCTCCTTGTTTCTTTCAAAGCTTCTTATAACTTTGAAACTTTTCGTGATTACTCTTACAAATTAACTTAACTTTTTTCTTAAAGCCTTCCGTCACAAGATACATTAGTTATCTATCCTAAAAGGTGGAGAATGTAATGTATTACTATTCATACCTTTATAGATACTAAATTGTTAAGAAATAAGTAGCTCCCTCAAAAAACATAATTTACATTGCACTATAGTAATGTAAGTTGTGGTATATAGCTTATTAGCGGGGATCGATTGTTATAACTCAAAAATTCATGAAAAAACTCGGTCTCACAAAGAACCGAGTTCAAAAAATTATATGTAATATTACTTATCTTTGTCTAATCAAGAAAACCCATGAGTGATTCAGTATCACCAACTTCATTTGATGCTACTGGACGGTTGCCCATAACAGAGTAAGTTTGAGAAACAACTAGTTCGCTAGAACCAATTGGACGAACTCCAGATAGGTTAAGAGTATCAACAATATCGAATGTATGTGCGCCAACAGGACGCACGCCCATTAAATTTCTTGTTTCTACAACTTGCAAATTACTGGCAGTCACGGGACGTATGCCAGAAATCGCTAGTGTATCACGGACTTCTAGTTTACCTGGAGTTTCTAATTGCAACGGCTTATCACCGTTTTTTTCCACTTGCTCTGTGTTAGCACTCTGACCTTGATGATTGTCTTCCACAATTGTTTCCCCCTTTTGCTTGGTACGATGTATATTTTGAACTGACTGCTCGATCGGGATGGGTCAATATTTATCTTGTATGACCTGCAATTATTAACTTATTTTACAATACTCAGGAAATTCCAAAGTTTTCATTAACATTCCGAGTTTAACCTTGATAAAGCTGCTGGATGTAAAAATCTATTTAAAGTAACATATAACTAAAACATATTATTAATTTATGTAAAAGGGGATTGGGGACTGGCGATTGGGGATTGGGAAAGAAATAATTTCCCAGTCCCTAGTCCCCAATCGCCAATCGCTACTATAGGATAGGGTACTTTCAATACCAAATTGATTTATGAAAGAGTTTTGTCTTCAGGCTCCTTTTGAACCAACAGGCGATCAACCAAAAGCCATTTCTCAACTAATTAAGAGCGTTAATTCTGGCGTTAGGTATCAAACTTTACTAGGAGCTACGGGAACAGGAAAAACTTTTTCCATTGCGTCCGTGATTGAAAAAGTAGGGAAACCCGCCCTAGTCTTAGCTCACAACAAAACTCTTGCCGCACAACTTTGTAACGAGTTGCGCGAATTCTTTCCCAACAATGCCGTCGAGTATTTTATCAGTTATTACGATTACTACCAACCGGAAGCTTATATTCCCGTCACTGACACTTATATAGAAAAGACAGCTTCGATTAATGATGAAATAGATATGTTGCGGCACTCCGCAACGCGATCGCTCTTTGAACGTCGCGATGTCATTGTTGTTGCTTCCATTAGTTGCATTTACGGTTTGGGAATTCCTTCAGAATACCTAAAAGCTGCTATTCCTTTTCAAGTAGGCATGGAAGTTAATCAACGGGAAATACTGAAAGACTTGGTATCAGTTCAATACGGTCGTAACGATCTAGAAATTGGTCGCGGACGTTTTCGGGTTCGGGGAGATGTTTTAGAAATAGGTCCAGCATATGAAGACCGAATCATTCGTGTAGAATTTTTTGGCGATGAGATTGATGCAATTCGTTACGTCGATCCAGTGACGGGTGAAATTCTCAAGAGCGTAGAAGCAGTTAATATTTACCCAGCACGTCACTTTGTCACCCCAGAAGAAAGGCTAGATGAAGCGTGTAATGCGATCGCCGCCGAACTTAAAGAGCGCAAAGCACAATTAGAGGAAGCGGGAAAATTACTAGAAGCGCAACGTATAGACCAACGTACTCGTTATGACTTGGAGATGTTACGGGAAGTTGGTTACTGCAATGGTGTGGAAAACTATTCCCGTTATCTAGCAGGACGAGAAGCAGGCGCACCTCCGGAGTGTTTAATTGATTATTTTCCTAAAGACTGGCTGTTGGTAATAGACGAATCTCACGTTACTGTACCGCAAATACGCGGAATGTACAATGGCGACCAAGCACGAAAGCGAGTGTTAATCGAGCATGGCTTTCGTCTTCCAAGTGCTGCAGATAACCGTCCGTTGAAAGCAGATGAATTTTGGACAAAGGTAGACCAGTGTATTTTTGTTTCTGCAACTCCAGGAGATTGGGAGTTGGAAGTTTCTGACTCTCACGTGGCGGAACAGATTATCAGACCAACGGGAGTGATTGACCCAGAAATTATGGTGCGTCCTACAGAAGGGCAAATTGATGATTTGTTAGGTGAGATTAGAGATAGAATTGACCGTAGCGAACGAGTGCTAATTACAACATTAACTAAACGCATGGCAGAAGATTTAACCGAATATCTAGAAGATAATGGCGTTCGGGTAAGATATCTGCATTCAGAAATTAATTCCATTCAGCGAATTGAGATTTTACAAGATTTGCGTGATGGGAATTTTGATGTCTTAGTAGGTGTCAACTTGTTGCGAGAAGGTTTAGATTTACCGGAAGTTTCTCTGGTAGCAATATTGGATGCTGACAAAGAAGGATTTTTGCGTGCAGAACGCTCTTTGATTCAAACTATTGGTAGAGCAGCACGTCACATTCGAGGACAAGCGATTTTATATGCTGATAATTTGACTGACAGCATGAGCAAAGCTATTTCGGAAACTGAAAGGCGTCGCGCTATCCAAATGGCTTATAACGAAAAGCACGGTATTACACCCAAACCAATTGTGAAAAAATCGAAAAATGCAATTTTGTCTTTTTTGGAAGTTTCAAGACGCTTGAACGCAACTGAGTTAGAAACAATTGAACAAAATGCTGATGATTTACCGTTAGAAGAGATTCCACAGGTGATTACTCAACTAGAGGAATTAATGAAGGAAGCAGCAAAGAAACTGGAGTTTGAAGAAGCGGCTAAGTTACGCGATCGCATTAAGCAACTGCGAGATAAATTAGTAGGACAGTAGTCACTTTATAAAGTAAGCATATGGTTCAAAGTTTACCCAAAACCGTCACTGTTGAAGAATTTGCCGCCTGGTATCCAGAAAACTCAGAACGCCGTTACGAACTACATAATGGAGCGATTGTTGAAATGCCATTACCAGTTGGCGAACATGAAGAAGTTGTTGGATTTGTAGCTACAAAATTGTCATTAGAATACAGTCGGCTCAATCTTCCATACTTTATTCCCAAAACAGTTTTCGTTCAACCTCCTCAAAATGAATCTAGTTACTCACCAGATATTTTGGTATTAAATCGACCGAATTTAGCGAACGAACCAATTTGGAAAAAGCAATCGATAATCACTTTGGTTGAGTCCATTCCTTTGGTAGTAGAGGTAGTGAGCACTAACTGGCGTGACGATTATCATAAAAAATACGCGGACTATGAAGAAATGGGAATACCTGAATACTGGATTGTTGATTATGCTGCATTAGGAAGTCGGGAGTTTCTTGGTAAACCCAAACAACCGACTATCTTAGTTTGTACTCTAGATGAAGGTGAGTATCGCATCCGCAAGTTTCGGGGTAGCGAACGCATCCAATCTCCAACATTTCCAGAGCTTATTCTAACTGCCGAGCAAATTTTTCAAGCCGGAAATAGTCCGTAATGCCAAGTTACGAAATGCATGACACATATACATGAGTCGTAGGGGCGCGGCGAGCTTGCGCCTTTACGAGTACAACCAGTAGGTTATTTACTTAATTGATTCGTCACATTTTTGACATAAAAAATACATTGTTTTGTGACTTAGACAGTGTAATTTGATATATAGAAATCGAAAATTTACTGAAAAATAAATGCTAGGTTTTGCTGAAAACTCGCTGATTGTTCTCTGAGGGTGCATTTTGAATCAATCGGTACGTGCAAAGCTTGGCAGCGAACTTGGAGTTGTGTAAGGCTCTTTTGAGTCGTCGTTTGTCATGGGTAAAAAGAAAAGGCAAATGGCAATCTCAATAGAGAATTGGACGCTTAATTTACGCTGTCTATATCAATAATTTTACTATTGCTAATGAATTATCGGGAAAAATAAATGCTGGTTGATAGCCATAAAGTAGTTAGAGATAAAGTTATTGAAACCGAAGTTTGCATTGTTGGTGCGGGACCAGCAGGGATTACATTAGCAAGAGAATTTATTGGTCAGAAGTTTCGAGTCTGTTTGTTAGAAAGTGGGGAGCTTGACTTTAATCGGAAAACGCAATCGCTAAGTGACTGTGAAAATATTGGCTATCCTCCTTTTCTAGGTTTAAAAGATCTACGTTACCGACAGTATGGTGGACAAGCTAATTTATGGACTATTGAAATAAATGCTCAGCAAATTGGTTTGAGAGACGTACCGTTAGATGAGATAGATTTTGAAAAACGAGATTGGGTTCCTTATAGTGGTTGGCCTTTTAGTAAATCTCACCTAAACCCATATTACGAAAGAGCACAGACTGTTTGTAAATTAGGAAAGTTTGCTTAAGATAAACTAGGTTCTCCTTTACCGCGATTAACTTTTCACTGGGACGACATAAACACTGACAGTATTAGAAGAACACAAAAGATTTTTGCAGAAGAATTTGCCAATTCTGGATTGGGTGAGTTACAAATTCAACCATTAGAGGGAAATGTAACAATAAGTACGCATCATAATATGGGAACGACCCGCATGCATCTCAACCCCAAGCAAGGTGTTGTTGATGAAAATTGCCAAGTTCATAATGTTTCTAATTTATTTATAGCAGGTAGCTCCGTTTTTCCCACAGGTGGTTATGTTAATCCCACGCTGACTATTGTTGCTTTAGCAGTTAGATTGGCAGATCGAGTGAAAACTCTTTTCTCGTAAAAAATAAATTATCCAATCTTGTGGTACGGACGTCCTCACCCGTACTGGCAAAGGTATTGGTAGTTAGAACAGTTTTTCTGCTGCAATCGTCATTCGTTTTATTGTGACCATTCTGTCGGCTCCCTGTCCCAACGATACCGACGCAGTTCCGTCTTGAGTTCCGCAGGCAGCCTTGTGCCGTCGCTGACGGCGATGTTAGCACGTACATGTTCAATACGGCGCATACCTGGGATAACCGTGCTTACAGTTGGGTTATCCAGAATGAAGCGCAGTGCAAGCTCCGGTAGGCTCCAGCCTTGTGGCACAATCTTCTTTAATTCTTCAGTGCGATCGACACTTTCATTCAGGTTTTCCGGTACGAAGTACGAATTGCGCCAATCTCCTTCTGGCCATTTAGTGTCCTTAGTTAAAGTGCCAGTAAGTGTCCCTTCGTCAAACGGCACACGTGCGATTACACCGATATCCATTTCTTGGCATACCCGGAACAACTCGTCCTCTGGTGCTTGGTCAAAAATATTATAGACGACCTGTATTACATCGATCAAGCCAGTACGGAGCGCTTTGATCGCGTTCCACGGCTCCCAGCGGTTGATGCTGATGCCAAGTGATTTGATCAGCCCTTGCGATTTCAGATCGTCAATCGCTTTTTGCCAAGATGAATCATGAGTCCAAGCATCTTCCCAAACGTGGAAGTGCATCAGATCGATAGAGGATGTACCCAGATTGTGTAGGCTCTTTTCCGTATACTCGCGAATATGATCGTTTGGAAATACGTCTTCTAGCCGTGATTCCCGTGTTGATGGCCATTTCCGATCCTTTGGTGGAATTTTTGTGGCAATATAAAGTTTCTTGTCAGAATTGCGACGAATCAGCTCGCTGAAGAGTTGTTCACTGTGGCCTCGACCATAAATCCAGGCTGTGTCGAAGAGGTTGCAGCCGAGGTTAACTGCCTCCTGTAAACTCTCTATGCCAGAGGTGTCATCCGATCCGGTCCAACCACCTTCACCACCGCCGATGCCCCACATACCATAACCAATTTCACTAACTTTCCAGCCTAGTCTACCCATTCTCCTATACAGCATTTTTACCCTCGCAGATGATTTTGATTGATATGGTTGATGACCGAATACCACTTCATGTCGCCTACCATTTAAAATTTTCTTCTTGATTCAATCATGATTTTAGAAAGTTTGGTATGATGATACTTTGCATAAGTATCAAAAATACCTGCCTCAACTGAGTTCCAATGGCTCCCCCATTGGTGCAGCAAAGCCTGCGTTCTGGCACAAGAAAAGTAGAGTGTGTTGTCGGTGAATAGACTAGTTAATTTGGCACTACATTCTGAATCCTCTTCGGTTGGTTCCGGCAACAAAGTTAGTAACAGCATGAGGTCTTTATCTACCGATTCTTGAACGCACATCTTACGTAGAGATGCCCAAAACTCGCTGTAGGAAACTTTTCGCAGCTTGAATTGTGATTGACAGAAACTTTCTAGGAGATTGTCTAAGAGAATTCCTTGTGGCTGGAATACATGAAAGCAGCCGTGGCTCACCTCATAATCGTTGACCAAAGTGACGATGAAGCGACTAACATAATCGACTGGTGTATAATCTAGGCGAATTGGACTGGGAAAACGCAGACCAAGCTTGAGACAACCTCGGATCAAAGTATCAGACAGCGCTTTAAAGTTGGGAATTCCAGTGCAAGAACTTGGCATCACCTCTCCTAGTCTATAGATAGTAAGGGGTATTCCATGTTTGTGCGCTTGCCAGACTATCTTTTCCGCCACCCACTTAGACTGATTGTAGCCACTGTTTGGAATAGCTGTATCAAAAGGTTCTGTTTCCTCCTTTATCTTATTAAATGCAAATTTGCTAATTGGAAACACGCTCAAGGTGGAGATGTAATGAACCTGTTTGCGCTTACCAGTCATAGCCAGCTTCAAAATCTCCACTGTACCAAGTACATTGGTATTACGATGATGAGAGTAATCATGCAAGAAGTTTACCATAGCACCATTGTGTATTATCGTGTCGATAGTATTGGCAAGTCGCTCGAAGTGCTCTGGTATCAGAGATAACTCTAATTTACTTAGATCGCCAATAACTGGAATGATGCGCGGCGCAAAACTATCTTGCCACAGATTGTAGTGCCTCAGGTTGTCACACAGGTGCTCGTAGGCAATTGCTTTGTCGCCATCCCGCACTAAACAGAAAACTTTTACGTCACTCGTAATCAACAAGTCGTAAAGCAACTGTGCACCGATAAAACCCGTACCGCCTGTGAGAAACACGTTTTTTGGGGGATGCTGTTTGTTTGGCGAGGTCGCAATGCACAAAGAATTTAGTACCGTTTCGGAATTGCATACCACCTCGGCAGCTATGGTCGCTGCCTTCTGATTAACCCCAAGTTGGCTGGACTTATTATTCCTACCAGAGAGCAGCACTGCTTGGTCACGTATAGTTGGATGTACGAACACGTCCTGCACTGACAGCTTGACACGAAGCTGTTTTTCCATAGCTAAACTAAGATTTAGCGCTAGTAGCGAGTCACCACCACAGGTGAAGAAATCGTCATTAATACCAACAAAGTCAAATTTGAGTACCTGCAACCAAACTGAACGAATCATATACTCTTGAGGTGAAACGATTTCATCCTGGAGCGATGTGCGGTTGCTACCTATTTTGCTCATCATGTCGGCTAACGCTTTGCGATCGATCTTACCGTTATGGTTAAGTGGCATTGCTTGTAGTAAAAAGAATTTCTTTGGTACTGAGTACTTTGGCAACAGTTGCTCAACGTGCCGACGCAAAGTGGCTGTATCTAGGTTTCCCTCCGCTACTACGAAAGCCACCAGCATCTTGTGTTCAGTGTCGCCATGCACTAGGACTTTACTCTCGCGCACTTGTGGGTGATGACCCAGTACGGACTCGATTTCGGTCAATTCGATACGGATACCACCAATCTTTACTTGAAAGTCTTTGCGACCAACAAAGTGAAGCATACCATCGGGACAGTAGTAAGCAAGGTCACCAGTACGATACAATTTCTCTCCTGGGATTTCTGGAAAATGGTTGCTGACAAATGCTGCTGCAGTCTTCTCTGAGTCCTTTAGATAGCCTACCCCGAGACAGTCACCACCAATGTATATCTCACCGACAGCCCCTGGCGGTGTCAGGTTCATGTACTCATCTAAAACTGCTACATAAGTATTGTCAATTGCTCGCCCAATTGGAATCGACTGACTATCAGCCTTAGTGACCTCGTGGAAGATCGTGCCAATCGAAGCTTCAGTTGGTCCAAAGGTATTGGTAATGCCGATATGCGGTAGTATTTCCTTGAATCTCCGCACTGCCTTCGGGCTAATCTCTTCACCACCTATCAAGAGCTGGCGCAGCGATCGCAACTTCTGTGCTAAAGTAGGTTCGGCTCTTAATAAATTAACCATGGCGTTGAAAATCGATGGCACGAAATCCGTCATAGTAATTTTATTGGCAGCAATAATCTCAATGGTCTGGGATAGATCCAAGAGTCGCTTGGGAGGTGGAATAACTACTTGACTACCGTTAGTCAGTGGCCAAAGCATTTGCCAAATCGAGGAGTCGAACACATGCTTGCTGTTTTGTAGTACTACGTCGCGACCATTACTTTGATAACGACGGCTCATATACATAAAGCGATTGAGTAAGCCAAGATGAATATTTAAGGTACATTTGGGTATTCCAGTAGAGCCAGAAGTGAAAAAGCCATAAATCAAATCCTCCATACCGATTTGTACACCGTGGTTATTGTCGTCGCGCTCAGATAAATCGGCTTGTGCAACAGTAAAAGTCGGCACGTTCAGCTGGTTAAACACTGGATCTGACTCCGAGTGAATCACCAATTTTGGATCTACGCTGTCAATCAGTAGGCAAATACGTTCCGTAGACCAACTCAGATCTATTGGTATAAAAACAGATCCAAGTTTCATTAGTGCGATAACTGCTATTGGCAATTCGAGACAGTTATTCATCACCAATGGGATTAAATCACCCTTGCGAATACCTGCTTCTTGTAATTGAATGGCTAACTCGTTTGCCTTACTGTTTAGCGAACGATAGCTCAGTGTTGTATTCTCAAAAGTAACCCCAATTCGATTCGGTGTAGCTTCTGCTTGGTTCTCAAACAGTTGCAGAATGGTGCGATCTTTTGGATAGGCTACACTACGACCGTTCCAATCGACTAGGAGGCGACGCCGTGCCTCTAGTGCGACAATATTGATTTCACCGACGACATTAGAAGAGGATGCTACCAGGTTAGCAAAAATCTGACCCACGCAGCCCACCAGATGCTCCATTGCTTCCTTAGCAAAAACTTCAACATGGAAGTACAATTTCAGAGTGACTTGGGAATTGACCACAACAAAGCGGAACAGTATTTGTGGGATATTGCTTTTAGCTGGTTCAATGACATCCGTTGTCACAAACTCAAACCCAGCATCTGTTGCTCCCGATTCGTTTTCAGTTTCAAGTATCTTAGTAGTACCTATAGTCAAGACCGAGCGTGCTTGACCAAGCACAGTAGCGAAATCTTGCTCTTTCGCAAGATAGAGTTTCACCGATTGGGTATCAGTTGCCCCATCGGTTCCTATCGTGGCAAGTTTCAAATGTATTTCCGCACGTTCAACATAGCGGGATAAAACGCAAGTGGTGACAGCCAAGCAAATCGCCTCACCATCACTATCCTCACTTACTCCAAAAACTTCTGCAAATGCACTAATATTTTCACAAACAACGGCTTGCACACTACACCAGTTACAGGTAGTAGTTACTTGAACAGTTGAATCATCGGAACTGACAACAATTCCAGGAGCAAAACTTGTCAATTTCATAATCAACTCCGAGTCAACATAATTTTTATTGGCGTTTCTGGCTGAAAAAAAGACTTTGGGTTTAATCCTGAGTGACCAAGTAACATCAATTTTTATTGGTGCAATCTGTGAGTTAAGGAGCGCAAACAAACAGAAAAGCAGCTAAGTAGTCTTATCGAATGGGTTCAATTTACTTTTCTGAAAATCCCAAGGCGCTTAACTTGATACACTCCCTCCCGACATAGCATGACAAAATAATACACTACATCCATGAATCTCACTGGCTTGTTTGTACCAAGCTGCGATCTTTTGTCAAACCGCCATTCAGCGTTAGGTCCGTTCTGCTCTACGTAATGCAGAAATATCTGGACTTGGTGTTCACCGTCAAATGATTCTCTCCAGTGTTCTACTTCACAGCCTCTATATACCAAAGCATCACCAGGATTGAGGTAAATTTTCGAGTCACCTTTCGGTCCGTTCACACAAATCGGCCACTTGGTGCTACCATCCGAACCTAATGTCAAGGTCACGCTGACTTCACAAGCAGATCTATCTTTGTGTCTCTTTAAGAAATCGCCTTTCTTGTAGATTCGACCGTATGTATAGGTAGGATACAGTTTTAAACCTGTGACTAGTTCTATTTTGGGACGCAACTCTTCAAGGAGCGTTTCCATGAGCAAATCATAATAAAGTTTTGGTGTTCTTGGAAAAGATGAACCGATCTCTATTCTAGTCTGACCAACACTTTTTTTCATAAGCGCGTACTTGTATGAAACTGTTAACAAAGGATCGGTCAAAAATGATTTTAAAACGATATACTTGTCTGACTTGAAAATTTCTGAAACTTCTTGATTTTGATTCATTTTCTTATCCTCCAATATTAATTTTTTATCTTAAGAGCATTTTTTTTTGCTTCGTCAACTGAGATTTGTTCTAATTCTTTCCAAGTCTGAGCAATTTCTTCGACAACTTCGAGAGATGGATGCTCACTTTTTCAATAACCAAAACTTGTCTCCATTCAATCATAGGCATCAGGCAATTCATCTTCTACTAACCTTAAGGGAGAATACTGATAGGCAATAATAGTTAATAACATAGTTAATGTACCTGAAATAATAAAGATAAAACCAATGCCTCGACCAGGCCCAGTACCAATCAATTTTCCGATAGTTCCAGCTAGGAGTCCATTGGTTGTCATTAGAGGTTCAAATATCCGATCGGCTAGGGGACCAGCAATTAGATAAGCTAGAGGAAAACAGGAACAACAGATAGCACCAGTAAAGGAGAAAACTTTTCCCTGTATGTTTGGAGGGATTTTTTTTTGAAAAATCACTTGAACTGAACCGTTGATAAAAGGGGAGCAAAGAAAAAACAGAAAAGCAGCTACGCTAAATAGGATAATGGAAGGAGAGAAACCTGCAATTATTAGGGAAAATCCATTGAGCAACATAAAGCATAATAGGATCTTGATATAGTCTTGCCGTTCATTGCCCCAACTAGCCATCAGGATGCTGCCTATGACCATGCCCACACCACCAACGAATAGGATGATGCCAAGTTGAAAAGGGGAAGCAAAAGAAAGTATTAGAGGATAGGCGAGTATTTGAAGAATTCCAACCATAAAATTGTTACTAGCAAAAAAAAATAATATAGCCATCAGTCCAGAACGAGCGGTTAGATAATGGAAACTATCAACGGCTTCTCTGAGCAGTGAAGGTTTATTGGTTTCCTGTCTTTCTGTGGCTTGGTGGTGAGGAAAACGGACTAGGAACAGAGTAATTACGGAAAATGCAAAACTGCTTAAGTCCAGGGTAATAATTCCCGATAGTTGTATAACTTCCAGCAATATACCACCCAGCACAGGAGAAAGGAGTTGTCCAATGGCTGGTGCAAACTCAGTCATACCAGCAGCTCGACCTAAATATTTTTTAGGGACAAGCAAGGTGATGGCGGCACTATAAGCGGGACCTTGAAAGGCACTGAAGCTGGAACTTATAGCAGTTGCTAGACAGATGTGCCAGATTTGTATTTGTCCGTTAATTAGTAATAAGGCTATAGTCAAGGTACTTAACGCCGTACCTGTATCGCTGATAATCATCACCCAACGACGGTTCCAACGATCTACTAACACACCCGCTAAGGGAGAAATTATTATCAGGGGGAAAGTAGTGAAAAAAATCAGAAAGGATAGCTCAGTAACTGAACCATTCCGCTGATAAACCCAAATATCAATGGCAAAATTACTGAGTCTGGAACCTAAAGTGGAGAGTAGCTGACCCAGCCAGACGATAACAAAAATCGACATACTTTCAATTCTAAGTGGTTTCAGCATTTGATGTTTCTAATTGATGTTTCTGTGCTTGGTCAAGAGATTTTTGGATTTGTTGAGCTAGGATTTGGACATGAGGTGGTTCAACCATGTTTTCATGATTACCTGGCATCAAATAAGTTTCGACCTGTTCCACTAGTTGATTCCAGAAAAATTCAATATCGATATAATTCTCAAGGTATTTATTCTTCTCACTGGCTTTGAATAGAACAATTGAACCTGAGTAATATTGTGGTTGGTAATTTTCTCTGGCTTGAGATTCAAGCTTGTAAATCGTCAGAAGATGGCGAGCTTGAGCTAAATCAAAATCTTTTGGAACTAGATTTTTCTGCTTTGCCTGTTCCATCACATAAATAAGTCTGTCGTCTGGTGCTAATTGCTGTAGTTCTTCTAAACAGAGATCCAAATCTTCTTCTAATAAGTCTACTAATAGAGCAGCATTGTCTTCTGGTTGTAGTTCTCGATTTGTGGAAAAAGAAGAAGGATCGCTATCTAGTAGACCTAAGAAAGCTATCTGTTCACCTTGGTGGACAAGTTGCTGAGCCATCTCAAAAGCTATTAACCCTCCCAAAGACCAACCTGATAGAAAATAAGGGCCATGAGGTTGAACATATTTTAACTCCTGGATGTAGTGAATTGCCATTTTTTCAATGCTAGTATGAGGTTCGTTTTTGGGATTAACATTAACAGATTGTATGCCATAAAATGGTTGTTCTGAGCTTAGATAATAAGCTAAATGCTGATAGCAAAAAACAGTTCCTCCAGCAGGATGAACACAGAATAGAGGTGGTCGATTGCCGTTAGATTTGAAGGGAACCAGGGTAGACCAAGGTAAAGAATCTGTACTAGAACGAAGCAGAGTTGCTAACTGTTCGATAGTTGGACTTTGAAACAATGTTGCTAGTGGTAAATCTCTTTGAAATTGTTGTTTGATTTTTGACATTAAAACAACAGCAAGAAGGGAATGACCACCCAATTCAAAGAAGTTGTTTGTGACGCCAATGGGATTGACATTGAGAATATCTGACCAAATTTGAGCTAATTTTAGTTCTGTAATATTTCGGGGTAGAATTAACGTTTTTTGCTGGCTGAAATGCCCAGAAGGTGTAGGGAGAGCGAGTCTGTCTATTTTGCCGTTAGAAGTTAAAGGGAGGGTGTCGAGAATAACGAAGGCAGAGGGCACCATGTAAGTGGGGATCTGCTGTTGGAGGAATTCTCGTAGTTGATGAGTACTAAGGGTTTCCGACTCACTCACTACATAAGCAACTAAGCATTTATTTCCAGAAATATCTTCCATTGCAACGACAACAGTTTGTTTAATCTGAGAGTAGGTGTTGAGGATTGCTTCAATTTCTCCCAGTTCGACACGGAAGCCGCGAATCTTGACTTGGTTATCGCTCCGACCGAGGAATTTGATGTTACCATCACTCAAGTAGCTAGCTAGGTCGCCGGTTTTATAAAGGCGCTCTGATTTGGAATTAGCGAAGGGATTTGAGATGAATTTTTCTGCTGTCAACTCAGGACGGTTGAGGTAACCCCTAGCTAAACCATCTCCTCCAATGTATAATTCCCCAGGTACTCCGATGGGGACTGGGTTGAGGTGTTGGTCTAGAATGTAGATTTGGGTGTTGGCTATTGGTCGGCCTATGGAAGAAAGTGCATCTTCTTTCTTTGCTTCTACTTGGTAAAGTGTAGACCAGATAGTTGCTTCTGTTGGACCATAAAGATTCCACAATTCACTACCAGTTTCTAAAATTTGATGAGCTAGTTGAGCAGATAATGCTTCACCACCACACAAGATTTTCAGGGGATAGTTAGAAGACCACCCACCAGCTAGTAGCATTTGCCAAGTAGCTGGAGTGGCTTGCATAACGGTTGTCTTCGACTCGAACAACTCAGATATCAACCAATCCGCATTAGTAGCAATTTCACGGGAGGCTACAGTAACTTTTGCTCCTACTACTAATGGCAGATAAAGTTCAAGGGCTGCAATATCAAAGGAAAAAGTGGTGACTGCATTGAATGTATCTTTTTGAGTTAGCCCGGGAAGATGACTCATTGAATGTAGGAAATTGACTACATTATAGTGGCAAATTAGAACACCCTTAGGTTGACCCGTAGAGCCAGAAGTATAGATGACATAAGCCAAATTTGCTGCACTTACACCAGTTACCAAATTCTCCTGAGTGTGTGGTTCAATTACCTTCCAGTCTGTGTCCAAACACACCACCCGTGCAGCATGAGACGGCAGGGATGACAACAAGTTTTCTTGCGTCAACAAGACCTCCACACCGGAATCACTCAACATATAACTGAGGCGTTCTTGAGGATAATTGGGGTCAAGAGGTACATAAGCACC
>NZ_BAACAP010000128.1:0-29247 GCF_045865695.1 Scytonema hankhaensis NUACC26 | reverse complement strand
GAGGTCACGATGTAGATTTCTTGTGCTTTACCTTCACGGATAGGCATAGCGAAACCACCGCATACAACGTCACCCAACACGTCGTAGCTCACAAAGTCCACGTCTTGGTAAGCACCATTTTCTTCTAAGAAATTAATAGCGGTGATAATACCACGACCAGCGCAACCTACACCAGGTTCGGGACCACCAGATTCTACGCAACGCACGCCACGGAAGCCTGTGAGCATGACTTCTTCTAGTTCCAAATCTTCGACTGCGCCACGCTCAGCAGCAAGGTGAAGTACGGTAGTTTGAGCTTTGCTATGCAGCATCAAACGAGTGGAATCTGCTTTAGGATCGCAACCTACAATCAAAATGCGCTGACCCTTTTCTGCCATAGCAGCGAGGGTGTTTTGGGAAGTAGTGGACTTACCAATACCGCCTTTACCGTAGAATGCTATTTGTCTAATTTTGTCGTCAACAGCCATGATGAGTTTTCTCCCACAATTAATAATAATGAAGTGTTGGGTCTGTGGTTCATGAGGCGTTCACACTGTGAGACTACAGTTGTGACCTTATGTAGAGCGTCTTGCAAAGCGTGTTGTACTTGTGTCAAACGAAGGCGATTGACAAACAACAGTGCTGATGGCGGCGATCGCTCTACCGCATATCTAGGAATAAGAAGTATCATGTGAGTTATTGTTGGTGATTATTTGTCTTACCTGAAAGGTATTTCTATGACTAAAAAAGGATGAAAATTTTTCCTACAAAAATGGATACAATCTCGTCAATTTTATAGCGGTTTTCAATTGGGTACAATATATAAATAAAGTTATGGAACCGCAGCCTGTAGCAGATGCACGCGGATAAATTTGTACTTCATTCAACTGAAAACGACTATATTAATGGAGAAGAAAAAATTCTTCTATAGGAGTCTTATTTGATTTTTGAACTCAATCTAAATTGTTGCTACTAAGTCCCCAGTTTTACTGGTATCACAACCACCGATCGTTTTTAGTTGTGAATGGACAAACCGATGCTCTAAGGTATTCAGGAATTGCTGTACTGGTGCTTCTTCCAGGTATTTTTTGAGAATCACTAAGTCGTAGCGGGACTGATGCCAAGGAATAAATTCTAATCCAAAAGCCGTAGCGACAGACGCTGTAGAAACTCCTGCATCTGCAAGTCCTGAGACGACAGCATCAGCAACACCATGATGACTTCTCGCGAGACTATCAAATCCTCTAATGGAGTCATATGACAGTCGCTCTTCTTTCAGTTTACGTTCCAAAAGCATTCGAGTGCCAGCTCCTTGTTCGCGGTTAATAATCTTTGCTTTTGCCTTGACTAAGTCAGTCACTGTTGTAATTTGCATGGGATTACCAGACTGCACTAATAATCCTTCTTCCCAAATTCCAAGGGTAATAACAACAGCTTCTTGTCCTGCTAAGACTTGACGAACAAAGGGAATATTATGCTCTCCAGTTTGGGAATCGTATAGGTGCATCCCAGCAATATGAGTCTCACCTCGACACAAACTCTGCAAGGCAGCCATGCTGTTAGCAAACTCATACTGAACTCTCAGTTGAGGATACCAGCGTTCTGCCGCTCTTGCCCATAGTGAAAGTACGGGCGCACAACCTGCAATTACGACTGTGTTGTCAAATCTGTCTATGTCGTCAAGAAGTCTGACTCGGACTGTATCGGGATCTAGCTGACTATCAACCTCACCCTCCTTCAGGGCTGAACTTGCAACTATCTCACCATCAGCTGGAATCATCTCCATACGAAAAGCATCGTTCCCCACTAAGGGATATGCTACCCATTGCCCCCCAATCCGCGCTAAACTCACTCGCTGTTGTTGACTGCTATAAGAGATAGATTTTGCTAGAATTGCTTGGACTTGAGGCAAGTCCTGCTCTAGCCAGAATAAATCCTCGACCTTACAACCAAGAGCCTTGGCTAAACGAAGTGTCATAGCGACCGAAGGAGCGCATTGTCCTGACTCTACACCACTAATTGTTTGACGTGTCACGCCTGCTAAGCTAGCTAATTCGTTCTGGCTCATACCCAGACGGACTCTAATGGACTTCAAACTGTTACGAAGGTCGCTATCGGTCTTCATTAGGACTATCTCTTGGTGATATAAAAGCGTAGCGAGTTGAAGCGGATTTACCAAAGCAGCAGACTGAGGCTCAACGAATGAGTTGTTTTTCCTCTAGACTTTTGAGATACGCGCTTTTTTGATTCCCATAAATTAACCTTAGCATAGATATTGCTAATTTATTTGCTTGTGGAAAATTTTTTTGCGAGAAAAATCTTCCTTAAATACTTGCCACAACTTCTCCAATCTTGCTGATGTCATAACCACCAAGAACCTCTAATTGCGATTGGACTAGGCGATGTCCCAAAGTACTTAGTAACTGCTGTACTGGTGCTTCTTCCAAATATTCCTTGAGAATTACCAAGTCATACCGCGCACGACGTAGGGGAACAAATCCCAACCCGTAGGCAGTCGCTATAGATGCCGTACTCACGCCTGCATCGACAATTCCTGAGACTATCGATAAAGCAACATCTTTATGGCTGTGGACGATACGGTCAAATCCTTTAAGAATTTGAAATGGCACTTGTTCCTCTTGGAGTTTTTGTTCTAAAAGCATCCGACTGCCAGAACCTGGTTCGCGGTTAACAATAGTTGCTCCCAAATCTACTAAATCCGTAACTGTTTTAATTCCCATTGGGTTTCCCGGTGCAACTAATAATCCCTCTTCCCAAACTCCAATAGTAATCAAGACAGCATTCTTACCTGCTAAAGCTTCTTTTACAAAAGGAATGTTATATTCCCCTGTTTGCGGATCGTACAAGTGCATGCCCGCGATATGGACTTCACCCCGGCACAGACTACGCAATGCTGCCATGCTGTTAGCAAAATTGTAATGAACTCGCAACTGGGGATGCCAACGTTCGGTAGCTTTCGCCCAGAGGGAAATCACAGGTGTACAACCAGCTATAACGACTGTATTGTGCAGTTTGTCCATATCATCTAAAAGTCTGACTTGGACTTTATTGGTACCTGTCTTACTTTGTGCCTCACCTGCTTCACCGTCCGCCGGAATCATTTCAACACGAAAAGCATCGTTTCCAACGAGTGGATAAGCGATCCATTGACCCCCAACCCGTGCTAGGCTAACTCGCAATTGCTGTACACTCTTGACTGGTTTCGTAAGAACTGCCTCAACTGTAGGCAAATCTTCCTCGAACCAGAACAAGTTCTCGACTTGACAGCCCAGTGCTTTGGCTAAACGCAGTGACACAGCAACTGAAGGAGCATACTGTCCTGATTCCACACCACTAATAGTCTGCCGAGTCACGCCAGCTATATTAGCCAGATCTTGCTGGCTCATACCCAAGCGAGTTCTAATCGACTTCAGGTTGTTGCAAAGACTGCCGTCCTGCTTCATGAGCCTGTATCTCTCCGTTACAAAAAGTCACAGCGAATAAACTTAATCTACCCAGGCAATAGCTAGGTCTTTTCTTATGTGCAGTTTGCTTTGAAAGACCAGAAAAATGCCTTGACAATTTCGATTATCCTAATGCAAGAATAGCATACGTTTAGCTAAGATTCTTGCGACTTTTTGATTTCCTTGCAGCGAGGATACCATACTCATTGCTCAGATATTTGTCCAATTTTAGCTTTTTACAGCAACTCAATTGGAATTTTTGCTAGTTTAATCTTGAACAAGAATCTAAAAACGAGGTGGCAAGATTATTCTCTACCTAAAATCAGGAAACAGGGATTAATCACCGCATAAACTTCTGTTCCTTCGTATAACTCCAAGTCATCTGCTGAAGCAGTAGTCATAATCGAAGTTAACTCTACTTCATGAACAACCTTTAAAGTCACTTGACTACTAATTCCTGTACGAATCACTTGTGTGACTATGCCTTTAAGGATATTGGGAGAGCTAACTTTCAGAGGTTTTTTGGGACTCGTTATTTCTATAGAGTGAGCGTTAGCACCTTCAAACGAGCGCTGTTTGGTAGGTATTGATTGTGGCGATACATATATTGTTGGTATCTGCTTTTCGGGCGATCGCCAGGAACGTTGATTCAGTCCGCGCACGAGTTCCCGAAGAATTTCCGTTTTCGTGCGTTGCAACTTTTCAGATAATTCATCCAAAAGTTTTCGCTCTTGCTCTGAAACTTGAAATGTAATCCATCCTTGTTCTTTTCTTGGCATATATTGTTACAACGGTGAAATTCTACCAATGGTTAACTTTAAGCTAAATAATTCTTCAAACACTGATAATTATTGAAAAAAGACAATTTTTTGATTGAATTGCAATTACAGTCACTAGTCAACTTGAGGGTAAAAATGCATACTCTTCAAGCGCTCGCTGTCTCGCGTTTCTTTAGGAGGAGCTTCTTGAGGAGTACAGCAGGCGATTAAAGGATAAAAGGTTCGCCTCCAATAAGCTAAAGCATAATTATAAGCCATGTGCAGGCAAAGTATTTGTGTTATCGCAATTATTTTAGCATCGTGTACGCTCAACTTGCCATAGGATCTGGTTTTAATAAGTATTTATACAACACAAATCAATTGGTTGCTACAAAAAAAATAAAAAACAGCAAATACTTTTGCAAGTTGTATGCTATGCTTGCATCAAGGGCAAGAAAAAGCGAAAGCATTCTTCTAATCTTCCTACAGAAGTGGAAGATTTTAGAAGAAGTGGTTATTTCTCTGCAAGGTGCTGTTAAATCAGTTACAAAAAAATGTAACTGTATTTTTAAAGGATTTGATAGATTATAGTTCCTGAAAAAGATAAATATTTTATCTTTTTATGGTCTGTCTATGGTCTCGAACAATCGCAACATTTCAAGAAACTTTACTTACTGACGATTGACTTCACGTGACACAGGAAAGTTTTGTTTAGCGTGATGAAATCACTAACTTCGTGATTCCTCACTAAATATAAAAGTTTGCTTGCTGGGTGAGATACATCTAACACATGATGATTTAGGTGTATCTACCTCGGGGAAAGGGAAATTTCCTTTTCCCATTTCCTCTAATTCCCAAGCTTTTAGAGAACACCCAATGAGATGAAAATGTCTATTTGATAGGTTTGCTGCCGATAGGGGAAGTGGGGTAAATACGCCAAAACTACCTTCTGTATCTGTTATGGTTACTCTTTTTACTATCCACTTCCCTATTTTTTCTTCATACTAAAGCCTGAAAAAAAATCCTCAGTATTTTACTTATTCTTTATTCCTTCAATTCATCCTATTCAATGTAAAAAAAGACATGAAAAACACTCAAGTAAAAACCAACCAACTACTGAATGAGACACCTTGCGAACATAACCAGAAGAAATTGGAGGACAAGAAAAAGAAATCTTGTAAAAAACCACCGCAACCAGGTGCATCACAAGGGAACTGTCCTTTTGAAGGGGCGATGGTTGCTCTAGGACCAATTACTGATGTTGCTCATCTAGTACATGGTTCGGTTGCTTGTACTCGCAACCCTTGGGAAAATCGTGGTAGCCTTTCTTCAGGTTCTGAATTACATAGAATTGGCTTCAGCACCGACTTGAGTGACAATGATGTGATTTTTAGTGGTGAAAAAAAGCTTTATCAAGCTATTCTCAACATCGCTCAACGCTATAATCCAGCTGCTATTTTTGTTTATGCTACCTGTGTCACTGCTTTAATTGGTGATGATACAAACAGTATTTGTAAAGCAGCTGCCAAGAAAATTGACATTCCGGTTGTCTATATAAATTCACCTGGATTTCTTGGTAGTAAAAATTTAGGTAATCGTATTGGTGGTGAAGCTTTATTAGAATATGCGATCGGAACGGCGGAACCAGAAGTTACTACACCATTCGATATCAATATCATTGGTGAATACAACGTAGCTGGAGATTTATGGAATGTTTTACCACTATTAAATAGATTAGGTATTCGCGTTCTCTCTAAAATCACGGGTGATGCTCGCTATCAAGAAATTTGCTACGCTCATCGCGCCAAGTTGAATGTAGTGATTTGCTCGAATGTATCACTAGGAATAGCACAAACAATGAAAGAACGTTATGGAATTCCTTACATTGAAGAATCTTTCTACGGAGTAGAAAACATGAACCGTTGCTTGCGGAATATTGCAGCAACGTTAAGTGAATCTCTTGGCGATCGCATCACTTCACCCTCTCTTCAAGAACGCACGGAATGGTTGATTGCAGAAGAAACAGCAGCACTAGATAAGGCACTTGCTTTTTATCGTTCTCAATTAAAAGGTAAACGCATTATTCTTTATAGTGGTGGTGTCAAAAGTTGGTCGATTATTTTAGCAGCGAGAGATTTAGGAATGGAAGTTGTTGCTACTAGCGATCGCAAGAGTACAGAAGAAGAGAAAGCTAAAATTAAGGACTTGCTTGGTCAAGATGGTATTGTTTTGTCAAAGGGAAGCCCTAATGTATTACTAAAGGTACTAAATGATACAAAAGCTGATATGTTAGTTGCCGGGGCTAGCAATCAATACACAGCACTGAAAGCGCGGATTCCTTTTTTAGATGTTAACCACGAACGACATCATGCCTACGCTAGCTATGCAGGGATGCTGAAAATGGCACAGGAATTATATAAAGCTCTGTATAGTCCTGTATGGGAACAAGTTAGAAAACCTGCTCCTTGGAATGACTAAATTGGGCATTGGGCATTGGGCATTGGGCATCGGTCATTGGTCTTTTACAAAGGACAAATCACAAATGACAAAGGACAATTCTTATCACTCATCAAATTTTTGGAGGTAAATCAATGAAAGTAGCTTTTACAACAAGCGATGGAACTCATATTGACACTCACTTTGGCTTGGCAAAAGAAATTGATGTGTATGAAGTCTCTCAGGATGGATTTAATTTTGTTGAAACTTTGACCTTTGAAGGTGATTTAGAAGAAGCTACTCATGAGGATAAGATTACGCCAAAAATGGAGGCAGTTCTTGACTGCAAAATATTGTACGTTAAAGCTATTGGTACACCAGTAGGAAACAAATTAATGAAGCAGGGAGTCACTCTTGTCAGAGCACAAGAATATGATACGGTTCCTGATATTCTACATATGCTAGTAAATAGTTTAAATGGCAGTGTACCGCCTATGTTACGTAAAGCTCTACTAGAGGAGAACAATAGCTTCGCATATTCTCAAAATGAAGAGTAATCAGTAAGGGATAGGGATTAGGGATTAGGTAAAAGTTGAATAAAGCAGTTTTTTCGACTTTTACAAATGATGCTCAGATTTCTATAGCTAATTTGTAAAACTTGAAAGACTTAGAACCCCAACTTCTCAAAGAAGTCGGGGTTTTGGCTTTTTTAAAATACTATTTGAGAAATCAAAATCATTATTCTTATAGCTTCTTGACTTAGATAAAATATTCTGTTTACTTAAAAAAGTAAAGCGTAATAAAAAATAGACAAGACTGTCTATTCTAAATGAAAATAAAATTATAATTGAAAATTTAATTTGTATTTTTGTTGTTAAATTGACGATTAATATATCTAAATGTAGTTACTATTTAAAAAGAGAAAAGAGAAAAGAACTTTTCTTCTCAAACAAAAGAAAAATCCAAGCAAACGAATATTGCATCAGATCGGGAGCAATAAGCAATGGCATTAAAATTATTGAAATGCGACGAAAGCATCCCCGAACGGGAAAAGCACGTTTACATTAAAGAGAAAGGAGAAGACACAACACAATTTCTCCCAAGTTCCAACGTCGAAACAATTCCCGGCTCACTCTCAGAACGAGGATGCAGCTACTGTGGAGCTAAGCTGGTGATTGGTGGTGTACTGAAAGATACCATCCAATTGATTCACGGTCCCATCGGTTGTGCTTACGATACCTGGCACACCAAACGCTATCCGAGTGACAATGGTAACTTCCAACTCAAGTATGTCTGGTCTTCGGACATGAAAGAGTCTCACGTCGTCTTTGGTGGTGAAAAACAACTCAAGAAGTCTATACTTGAAGCCTTTGCTGAATTTCCCGACATCAAGCGGATGATTGTCTACACCACTTGCGCCACCGCATTAATTGGCGATGACATCCGAGCCGTTGTCAAAAGCGCTGAGAAAGAACTTGGCGATGTAGACATCTTCTGTGTTGAGTGTCCCGGTTTTGCTGGTGTCAGCCAATCCAAAGGTCACCACGTGCTCAACATTGGTTGGGTGAATGAGAAAGTAGGAACATTTGAACCAGAAATCACTTCTCCTTATACCATTAATGTCATCGGCGACTATAACATCCAAGGTGATACCTTTGTCTTAGAGAAATACATGGAAAAGATGGGCGTGCAAATTATCGCCCATTTTACCGGGAACGGGACTTATGACTCGCTACGTGGAATGCACAGAGCGCAGTTGAATGTTACCAACTGTGCCAGAAGTGCGGGATATATTGCCAATGAGTTGAAGAAAAGATATGGTATTCCCCGTTTGGACGTAGATACTTGGGGCTTTGATTATTGCAAAGAAGGATTACGGAAAATCGGTGCCTTCTTTGGCATCGAAGACAGAGCCGAAGCGGTAATTGCTGAAGAAGTCGCCAAATACGAATCCAAGTTAGCGTGGTATAAAGAACGCTTGACAGGGAAAAAAGTCTGTATCTGGACGGGTGGACCGAGATTGTGGCACTGGACAAAAGCTCTGGAAGACGATCTGGGGATGCAAGTGGTAGCCATGTCCTCGAAGTTTGGTCACCAAGAAGACTTTGAAAAAGTGATAGCCAGAGGACAAGAAGGGACTATATATATTGATGATGGCAATGAACTGGAATTCTTCGAGGTGCTAGAGATGGTGAAACCCGACTTGGTTCTAACAGGACCACGGGTAGGAGCATTAGTGAAGAAATTACACTTACCCTATGTAAACGGACATGGATACCACAACGGTCCGTATATGGGATTTGAAGGTGCTGTGAATATGGCAAGAGATATGTACAATGCGATTTACTCACCTTTGATGAAATTGGCTGCACTCGATATCCGCTCCGATGAAACCGAGACAGAGACATCCAATGAGGAAAACAATGAAAGTTTGAAGGAGAAATCTGAAGAAATCACAGCCTACATTAAAGAGCGAACTGAAGAAATCACAACCTATATTCAAGAGCGGTGTTTGTGGCAGTTCCACTCTCGTTCATGGGATAGAGAAGAAAACATCAATGGTGTAATTGGCAAAGCCATCGAAATCTTGACTGGAGAACAGGTAGCTGCTGAAACACCTCATGACAAGCTTTATAATGCAGACGCAAAAATCCTTGTAGTTGAGCTTAAAGTTAAGTTCTCATGGTTAAGTAGCATGGAGAAGACACATATAAAGGCAGTACTGGAATTAGTTAGACAAAAGCTGATCGGTATCGCTATTACTGGCTCGCTCAATGGTGAATTGCATCATTCTCTTTATTAAAGTATGAGGGCTTTTTCTTGTGGGATGGGCTTCTAGCCCGTCCTACCCACTGGGTGGGCGTCCTCGCCCGCCCCACAATCAACGAAGAATTTCTTTCTTGGAAATTCCTAAGTTCTGCTCAAAATTTCTACACTATTTAGGAGGCAATTGAGATGTCTTTAGCTGTCAAAAAGAAAGAACGGACTGGGGTCATCAATCCCATCTTTACCTGTCAACCTGCTGGAGCAGAATATGCTGCCATTGGTGTCAAAGATTGTATCCCCTTGGTACATGGGGGACAAGGCTGTAGCATGTTTGTTCGACTCATCTTTGCTCAGCATTTGAAGGAAAATTTTGACATTGCTTCTTCTTCACTCCATGAAGCTAGCGCTGTTTTTGGAGGTATGCCACGGATTGAGGAAGGGGTAAAGACGCTGGTACAACGGTATCCCGATCTCCGGATTATTCCCATTATTACGACTTGTTCAACTGAGACAATTGGGGATGATGTTGAAGGAACTATTAACAAGGTCAACAAATATTTAAAGCAAGAGTATCCCGATCGCGAGGTTCTTCTTATTCCCGTACATACTCCCAGTTACCGAGGTAGTCAGGTAACAGGATATGATGTTGGGGTACAGTCCCTTGTGACTCATCTGGCAAAAAAAGGTGAACCAAATGGTAAGTTGAATATCATTACAGGATGGGTTAACCCTGGAGATGTCACCGAAGTCAAGCACATCTTACAAGAGATGGAGGTTGAAGGCAACATCTTATTTGATACCGAAACCTTCAATGCGGCAACTATGCCGGATAAGTCCAGCTTTACCTTTGGTAATACCACCATCGAAGATATTGCTGATTCTGCCAATGCCATCGGTACCATTGCCCTATGCAAATATGAAGGTGGTAACGCCGCCGACTTTTTGGAAAAGGAGTTTGGTGTTCCCGCAGTTGTCGGTCCTACACCAATTGGTATCAAAAATACCGACGCCTGGTTGCAAAATATCAAGAAACTAACTGGTAAACCAATACCGGAATCTTTGGTAGTAGAACGAGGTAAAGCGATCGACTCCTTGGCTGACCTTGCTCATATGTACTTTGCAAATAAGAGAGTGGCTATTTATGGTGACCCCGATTTGGTCATTGGGTTGGCAGAGTTTTGTCTTGAAGTTGAGTTAGAGCCAGTGCTGCTCTTGTTGGGAGATGATAGCAAAGCTCCTTCCAAAGACCCCAGACTGACTGAGTTAGAAAAGAGAGCAAACCACGCTGAATATGATATCGATGTGATCTGGAATGCGGATTTGTGGGAACTAGAAAGCCGCGTCAAGGAAAGAGGTGATATCGACTTGATTCTGGGTCATTCTAAAGGTCGATATATTGCCATTGATAACAAAATTCCAATGGTTCGAGTCGGCTTTCCTACCTTTGACCGCTCGGGTTTGTGGAAAAACCCCGTAATTGGTTATAGAGGTGCAGAATGGCTGGGAGATGCGATCGCTAATGCCTTGTTTGCAGATATGGAATACAAGCTCGATCGCGAGTGGATTTTGAACGTTTGGTAATATCATGTTCGCTTAATTACTTAACAATTCCCAAATTTACCCCACCCGCCTAACGGCACCCTCCCCGATGCCTTGGGGAGGGTTGGGGAACTCGGGGCCCCCTCTGGGGATTAGGGGCGGGGTTTTGTTATTACAAATGTTCAATCAGACATGATATGAGAGACTGAAGAGGTATTATGGCTACGAGTATAGATTCAAACGTTGTATTTTACGGAAATTTAAGCGAACTGTATCGTTTAGCAAAAGAGGGTAAGATTAAGACCGCCTTACAAGGTAGTCATACCCGTCCCTGTAAATTCTGGACTGCAACAAAGATTTTAAGTGGGATTAAAGATGCGATTGTCATTTCTCACGGTCCAAGTGGCTGTGCGTATGGAGTCAAGCGAGCATATAAACTAACCAACAGCCGCAACAGTGGTTCCCCTTATGAACCCGTAGTTACTACAAACATGAGTGAGAAAGCGGTTATTTTTGGTGGAGAAAAAGAATTACGAGGCGCGATTTTAGAAGTCGATAAAAAATATAATCCAGATGCGATCGTTGTTGCCACCAGTTGTGCGTCTGGAATCATTGGGGACTGTGTTGACGACGTGGTGAATAAAGCACGTAGCGAAATCCAGTCTGAAATCATGACGATACATTGTGAAGGATTTGCCGGGGAGTATCGTAGTGGATTTGATATCGTATTTCGGCAAATCGTAGACTTTATGGAGCCGCCCACGCCAGAACGGAAAGCAGAACTAGCTGATGCTGTCAACATCGTGGGTGCAAAAATGGGTCCTGAAAGGACGGAAGTAGAAACCGATGTCAAGGAACTGGTGCGACTGATAGAAGGAATGGGAGCACGAGTTCACAGCGTAATTGCAGGAGACTGTACGTTAGATGAACTCAAGCGAGCACCGAGTGCAGCAGTCAACTGTACCTTATGTTTGGATCTCGGCTATACTATTGGCAAAGCCATGTCAGATAAGTTCGGGACTCCACTGAACTCTACTATTCTTCCTTATGGTATCAGCGCTACAGAAAAATGGCTCAAAGGGGCTGCAAAATATTTAGGGATGGAAGAGCAGGCGGATGCCTTGATGAAGAAGGAATATGCCGCGATCGCGACCGAATTTGAAGAAGCTAAAAAATATATAGAAGGGAAGTTAGCGATTATCGAAGGGCATGATGCTATTAAGTGCTTGTCCATTGCTCATATGTTGGAGCGCGATTTTGGGATGCGTGCAGTTATTTATAACTTCCATCCCTGGAGCACGGAGGCGCGGGAAACCAGTGTAGACTACTTGTTAGAAACTGGATTAGACCCAGAAATTCTGATTACCAAAGGGACGTTGGCTTTTGGTAAGTATGAATCAATGAAACAAACGGAAGATGAATTACTGAATTTTATTGGTGGTCTTGATGCAGACTCGGTGGTCTATTTTGGTTCTTCCTTGAGTTTCCCACACATTCCCGTTGTCGATTTAAATGCCATCCTAAATCGTCCCAGATTCGGCTATCGCGGAGCTTTAAAAGTAGCTAAGTGTATTAAAACTGCACTCCAGTATGGATTTAGACCTCGCAGTTCCTTAACCAAGCAAATGGTATTCCCGAAAAACTCAGGGTTAGCATCTGCTCAGTCACTGACAGGAAAATTAGCCCAAGACTTGCCCGATTGTACCGTATACGCACAGAAGAGAAAAGGAAAATGTTGTCAGGAATAGTAACTGAAGATTCTACCATAGTTCATGCAATACCTTTCGCAACAGAAGAAAAGAAAATTCCTGCTGGACTAACTTTTGACAATTGCGACCATAGCAAAGATCCAATCGTTGGCTGTGCCTTAGAAGGTATTGCTAACATGGTTGCTGGTATTAAGGATGTCAGCATTGTGATTCATTCTCCCCAAGGTTGCGCCTCAACTGTTGCAGCTGGCTACGATAACCATGAGGTTGATTTTACAAAGCGCAAAGTTGGTTGCACTCGTCTTTTTGAGTCAGACATTGTCATGGGAGCCTCTGAGAAACTCAAAAGTCTGATTAAAGAGGCAGATCGATCTTTTCATGCTAAGGTCATGTTTGTCGTTGGCACTTGTGCGGCAGATATTATTGGTGAAGATATTGAGGGTTTATGCAACAAGCTTCAACCAGAAATCAATGCTAAACTCGTTCCTATACTTGCTGGTGGGTTTCGAGGCAATGCTTATGATGGTTTAGAAATGGGTTTAGATGCTTTACTTCCTTTCATCAAAAAAAGACAGACCAAGAGGAGGGGAAGAAAGCCGAGAATTGTGAATATCATTGCACCACAAGCGAATCTAAATCCCACTTGGTGGGCTGATTTGAATTGGGTAACCCAGACCTTAAAATCTTTAAGGATTAAAGTACAAACGGTATTATCCCATAACACCTCCTTTGAAGAACTAGAGCAAGCTGGTGAGGCTACCGCCAACATTCTTCTCAGTCATGATGTCGGGTATAAACTTGCTCGAAAAATGCAGCAGACCCACGACATTCCCCTGATTCTTGACGACATCCCTTTACCAATAGGTGTCAAAAACACTACGCGGTGGTTGCAGGCATTAGCAGCACATTTTCAGATAGAGCAAAGAGTAGAACCGCTTGTCAAACAAGGCGAAGAAATGGTAATAGATACACTTCGCCGACGAGCATTAATGATTATTCCCCGATATCGTAACTGTAGAGTTGCTGTGTCTGTAGATGGAACCATTGGTATTGGACTTGTCAGAATGCTCTTTGAAGAGTTGGAGATGATTCCCGAAGTCTTGTTGTTTCGCTCACCAATGCGTGAATCTCGTCCTATTTTGGAAAGAGAGTTGCAAAGTCTTGGTATTTCTCCTCGCGTGGCATTTTCAGCAGATGGGTATCAGATAAAACAAGCTTTAACGGAAGTTGATACTGATGCCGTTCTTGGCTCAGCATGGGAAAAATATATGGCAGAGGAATTAGGAATCAAAATTGCTTTTGATGTATTTAGTCCGACTAATAGAGAGACTTATCTTGACAAACCATATTTTGGTTACGAAGGAATGGTTAATATGATGGAAGTAATTGCTAACGATTGGGAAAGAGCTTTTCGTTCAAAACATATTCATTAGACTTAGAAGAGTTTACTCAAGATACTCTCGACTGCTTAAAGGATGCTGTTGGCGTTGATGTCACAGAAGAAGTTTTACCCAGGTGTAACAGCTTCACATCACTCACTAGGTAAATTATTCGGGTCAAAGCCGAGCGATCGCAAATACTGCGCTAATTGTTCAGCCCGTAGTCGTTCTTGTTCAGCCCGCAATCGTTCTTGCTGGGCTTGTTCTTCACCTGTCAAATAGCGAGCGCCCATTTCGTTATACCATGCCAATAACTCTTGGGGAATACCTGCAGCCATCCCCTGATATCTCCCAATCCCCAAACCGATTTCACTCATCCAGTAAGGTTCACCTATCTGTAATTTATACTCGCCATCTACTAACTTATACACTTCAAACGGTTGATGTTGGTCGCGTCGCCAAAATTCGGGATTATAAATTACGTAGTACAACACACCCAGTTTGGTGTAGATGTCCATCTTTTCATCATATTCGCCCCCTGGTGTGTGCGATACCATTTCCAATACCAGTATGCGAACTACCCAATTTTCTTCCCAAACCGCGTAAGAGCGGCGAGACTTACCACCCTTTTTCCGTTCTACGCCGAGGCTTAAAAATGCATCTGGCACTACGGGTACTTTGGGACTGACTCCTGTGGTGTGATATACTGCCATATCTACCCCAAAGTACCAATCTGTGCGATTTGCCCAGATTGAGTTGAGTAAAAATAGTAAGACGTTGGGCAAAAAATTCTGGTCTTCGTTATCCACAGGTGTATCGTCACTACAAGGCAATTCTTCAGTGCTTGGTAACGCATTTTTGAGATCTTTTGACAGCATAGTCTTTGTCTCGCTGGCGTTTAGTTTTTCAATTATAGTATAGATATTTAGCGAATAACTATAATGAGCGATCGCTTCGGCGCAAGCTGTACTCAGCTTATCGCATATCTGTGACCGCCACACTAACACAAACAACTTAACCAATTGATAAAATTTCAGTGTAGATTGAAGCTAGTAGGTTGGTGTCCAATGCCTTACAATAAATTCGACCTTCAAAAGCTAGTCACTGATTTTAACTTAGAACTATCTGAGAATACCAAATTCTTTTCTGACATTCAACCTATTGAACCTAGTGAGTTACTACTAACTTTACTAGAAGAAAACTTACCTTTAGCAACAGCGATTAATACTGAAAAAGCGCGTGGAGAATTAGTTATTTTTCCCGTATTACTAGAAGTAAAACGTAAGATGAATAGTCAAATATCTATATTTTCTGGCAAAGAGTTTACTGTCGATCCAGAGCAGGGATTAAATGGTAATCCTGATTTTTTAATTAGTCGCAGCCGCGAACAGTTTTTTATTAGTGCTCCCGTAATGACACTAGTGGAGGCAAAAAATCAGGATATTAACAGTGGATTAGGTCAGTGCGGAGCAGAAATGCTAGCTGCACAGATATATAATGCTAAGAATAATAAATCTATAAATGTTATTTACGGTTGCGTTACCACTGGTGTGTTGTGGAGATTTTTACGTTTAGAAAACCAAATTTTATATATTGACAAAGTAGAAACTACCCTTGAACCAATCGGTAGATTGCTTGGTATTCTCCTACAAATTATTAAATAAAAAACTACTTTTACTTATACTGGTAGTGGTTTAAATCTGTCATCCGATTGTTGGCTCTTGATTTTCTGTATCAAATATTTGTGATACTTTAAAATTTAGTTGATTGAATTGTGGAGATACAACTAAATTACTACCAGCAAAGTTACCTATCTCACTGTAAGTTTTATCAGTAAGTTCTAAGATTAATATAGTTTTAGTTTCGGGGTCGATAATCCAATATTCAGGAATACAACAATCTTGATACTGCGATCGCTTGGCGATGAAATCTCTATCTCGTTGCAATTCTCCTGGACTAACCACTTCAATCACCAGTAGAGGAGGTAGCATTGATAAGCGAATAGTATTACGTTTTGCTAACTGCTGAATATGTTCTTGGCGAATAATTGTTAAGTCAGGATAACGGTTTCTGGGTTCTCCTCTGACTTCCAGTTCTAAACCATGTCCTCGAACTCTATCGATCCCTACAATCATCGCAAAAATGAGGAAAAGACGATTTGCAATCTGAACATTAGTTCCTGATTCTGGAGGCATCTCGATTAACTCTCCATTAAATAACTCATAGAGTTTATCGGAGCCATCATCATAAGATAGATATTCTTCAAAGCTTTGAAATCTATGTTTAATTTGTACCATCAAGATTACTCCATGATGAGTCTCAATGCAAGTTTAGCTTAATTTACCGAACAAGGCAAAAGTAGATCCCTATTTTACCACGTATTTCGGCATCCCCTCAGAATGCCCTAGTGTTCCTCTACATCTTAAGGAACGCCATCAAATTTAAAGCAAGTTGAAACCAAGGTTACTAAGAACTTCACGCAAATACTTGCATCCTTTTAAATATTCTAGAGTGGCGATGCGTTCGGCTGAGTGTTGCGACCAATCACTCTTGACATCCATCTTTTGTTCGGAATAGAATTCTTTCATAATATCGTTGTAACGAACGATCGCCTCATCTTGTCCCAACTTATAAGTTTCCCGATGCAAAACAGCTGACTGAGGCAACCGTGGCTTAATAGCTGTATGTGCTTCAGGATTTGGATAACCCACACACAATCCAAACACGGGGAACACTAAAGGTGGTAAATTTAACAGTGTTGCTACCTCTTGAGTACTTTTGCGGATTGCACCGATATACCCCGTTCCCAAACCAAGGGACTCAGCAGCGAGAGTGGCATTTTGTGCGGCGATTGAAGCATCAACTATTGCCTTAATCAACAGTTCTAAATATTCCAGAGCATCATGAGATAATCCGCGACTGTCAGCCACACGAGCTACACGAGCCAAATCTGCTAACCAAACCAAGAATAAAGGAGCTTCTTTAATATGGGCTTGTCCTCCAGCCAGTCTGGATAATTCTTCTTTACGCTCTCGATCTTCAATCGCTACCACACTCCAAGATTGGAGATTGGCAGAAGTAGCAGCAGATTGAGCGGCTGCGACTAGCAACTCTAGGGTTAAAGGCGGTAGAGGGTTAGATAAATAAGACCGAACTGAAGAGTGAGATAATATTGTACTCAGGAAGTCATTCCAGGGAATTTCGCCATCAAAAGGAATTTCACCGTAGCGCGATCGCAGTAATTCTATAGAATTAGTCATGATTAACTTTTTAACTCCAACGCTGTTTTACAATTTCAGAAGAGCTATCAACTAAGCAACATTCCGAAAAAAAGCAACTCGTAAAGCCAATCGGCTCTCAGATACAGGGCAAGTTAATGGCGTTACCATATGCCAAGAATTGTCAGAACGCACGAGCGCAACTGAAGAATGACTGAGCGGTAGAATATCTTGAAAGGCAGATTCAGGTTGCGAATCTTTGAGAATTCGCAAACAACCTCCCCAGTCTAGAGACCATTGTTGATTGAAAAATAGCAGATGAGTTAAAACTTTGTTAGATTCATCTGTATGAGGGCGATGCCGATGTCCTGTATTATACCGACGAAATCCAATATCAATTGCACAGTCCTTTAGTTCCAATCCAGACATTTCTTCTAAAGCTTCGCGGTAAGAGTCTGTCCATAATTCTTCTATTAACTGTCGCCAGATATAACTGAGGTGTCCCAAGTCACAAGTCAGCCTTCCTTCTGCCATACGCTGTCGCCAGCGCTCGTCGCTAGATTTAAGCAGAGAGGAAAGCTCTTCGCTTCTGGTAAGCATTCTTCCCCAACGATACCCGTATCCTTCCCCCTCTGACAGGCGAAACTCTTCTTGGGGAAAACTAGCAGTTAATTCTAAACTAGTTTCTGTTGAGAGCAAATTTTTTATCAAAGCCCAATTATATGGAACTGTTTGCATTGCTGTGGTACGAATAGATTGAAAATTAAGCATCATAGGAAAAGATAAAAAGGATGGATTTTAATGACTAAACCAAAAGCAAGTCGTAAATCTGTGTACGATCGCATTCTGAATACAGCTTCAGACTTGTTTTATCGAGAAGGCATTCGGAACGTTGGTATTGACAAAATCATTGCGGAATCTGGTGTTGCTAAAATGTCGCTCTACAATCATTTCAAATCAAAAGATACATTGATTGAAGCTTGGTTGCGGCAACAAGATGAACAATGGTGCAAATGGCTTAAAACCACGATTGAGCAACGCGCTTCTCACCCCTCGGAACAGCTGCTAGCAATATTTGATGCGTTACGAGAATGGTTTGAAGGACCGGATTTTCGAGGTTGTGCATTCATAAATGCCTCAGTAGAATTAGCTAATCCTGACCATCCCGGACATCGCTCGGCATTAGAGCATCAACAATGGATCTACCGCTATATCAAAAGCCTTGCTCAAGCCGCAGAAATTTCATCACCGGAACAGTTAGCTCGACAACTGCTTGTGCTTGTACAAGGTGCGATCGTAGTGGCAATGATGGAAGGAAGTTGGTCAACCGCATCACAAGCAAAAAAGGCGGCGGCAATGCTAATTCAAACTGCGTCAAAATTGTAAAAATCGGGGATTGTATAAGGTTTATCATAGAGAATTGATAGACAATGGGGGAAAGCGATGAGAATTCATTACTTACAACACGTGCCATTTGAAGGACTTGCTAGCATTGAACAGTGGGCGACACGGCAGGGTGCGATTATTTCTACAACTCAGTTTTATAACGGAGACACGTTACCATCTGTTGATGACCTAGATTGGTTGATAGTCATGGGCGGTCCAATGAATATTTATGAGGATGATAAGTATCCTTGGTTGACTTTGGAAAAAAAATTTATTGCAGAAGCAATTAAGAAGGATAAAATAGTTATTGGCATTTGTCTTGGCTCACAGCTAATCGCTGATGTTTTAGGTTCCAAGGTGTACAAAGGTCAGGAAAAAGAAATAGGTTGGTATCCCATTCAACTAACAACGGAAGCACAAAATTCTCCTGTTTTTGCATCACTCCCTCAGTCTTTTACTGTATTTCATTGGCATGGTGATACTTTTGACTTACCTCCAGGTTCTGTACGATTAGCTTATAATGAAGTTTGTTCAAATCAAGCTTTCATTTATGGTGAGAAAGTACTGGGTTTACAATTTCACCTAGAATCAACTAAAGATAGTGTTCGCCAAATTATTGAAAATTGCGCTTCTGAATTAGTGGCGGGCAAATATATTCAGAAACCGGAAGAAATGCTGGCACGGGATGATGATTTTAGTAACATAAACATTGCAATGGGTAAAATTTTGGAGTTTTTTGCTAATTTGACTGATTAATTATTATTCATATGGTAGTCCTATTTAATAGAGAAAAATTATTAACCGCAAAGACGCAAAGAGCACGAAGAAAAGAAAGAGAAAATTTTCTAAATGATTTAGGATTGCTATATAGCGTTTCCTAGTCTGCTGAGGTACAAATTTATCTGCGTCTATCAGCGTTCATCTGCGGTTAATTCTTTTTTCTGTACCTCACGAAAGTGGGAATTTCTATAACTCCTTTGCTTTATAAAAAATGGCTTAAGTAAATAAGGGGAAAAAAACAGAACCATGTAAAGACACGTAAACACGCTAAAATCCTTACTTTCGACAAATGACCAACAACAAATTTTTCTAAACAAAATGTGCATCTCTAGGATTAAATGCCAGTGAAACCATTTCATGGCAATAGACATTGCCCAGTATCTGACTTTGAGGCACTCTGGCGATTAAAGTTTGTTCCCCTACCTTAACCCAAATAGTATAAGTCCCTATACCACGTACAATCCGTTCCACCCACCCTTTGATAGTAACGACTCCTGGCTGGTGTGGTACTGAAGAACTTGTATTATCAAGATAGAAAGCATCACCGGACAGACAACAGGCAGAGATTGGCGTTTTTACTTCACCAGGATATAAAAACTCTATACTGTTTGCGAGCTTAATAAAATAACCACGACTACCCCGTTCTACCCGACACGGAATAATATTATCCATCCCTACCATTCTGGCAAGTTGTATGTTGGCTGGTCGGCGTATGAGCATTTCTAACTCATCATCCTGTACAATACAGCCATCAAACAATGCTATTGCCCTTTCTGCAAAATGCAGTATGTCGGTAAAGTTATGACTGACTAAGATGACTGCCGATCCCCTCGCTTGCGCCCATTGTCTGATTTTCTCAATAATCTCAGCACGTATTCCCACATCTAACGAGGCAGAAGGCTCATCTAAAAGCAGCAATTCTGAATCAGCGACTAACCCGCAAGCAATACAAACTCGCTTTGCTTCTCCGCCGGACAAGGAGCGTGCTGAACGATTTGCCAGGTATTCGCAGCCAAACGTGGCGAGTGCTGTATATACCTTTTGCTTAATCTTGTTAGCTGGTGTGCCTCGAAATTCCAAGACTTTGGCAACATTATTAAACACAGTATCATTTAGCAGTAATGTCTCCTGAAAGACTAGGGCAGAACGACGACGCAATAGTGTTTTATTCGCATGACTTACATCCTGTCCAAATAATTGCATTTGACCCCGATAAGGCTGCAACAGATTAATCGTCCTTAACAGGGTGCTTTTGCCTGCACCATTAGAACCAAGGACTGCTATAAGTTCTCCAGGACGGACTGCAAAATTTTCAATTGATAGGATATTTTTACGTTTTTTACTGTCAACGTTAACTTGCTGCATATTCAGGACATACTCGTTGATGCTCCTAGGATTTTCCTGTCTTGCCACAGGATAGGATTGCAAATTCACAAATGACGGAAACTGAGTCATCATGTTCATAGGATTTTCTTATCGTGTTGTAAAAAAGTTAGGGATACTATAACGCTGTAGGTGATAATCAGTAGAATGTAAGCGATCGCCATAGCGGTCTCGAAATTACCTTTTTCTACTTCCGTAACAATAGCTGTAGTCAGCACTCTTGTTTGCCCTTTAATATTGCCGCCCACCATCATTGATGCACCAACTTCGGAGATGACGCGACCAAAACCCGCAATAATGGCAGCTATCAACCCCAATCGTGCTTCCTTAATTAGCAACCAGTTGACTTGCCATGGTGTCGCCCCCATTGATAGCAGTTGCCAGCGTAGTTTCGGATGAATGCTGAGAATTGCTGCAAAACTGAAACCGGCTACAATTGGAAGAGCAATAATTGCTTGGGCTACAATAATTGCTGAGGGTGTATACATCAGATCGAAATTGCCCAACGGGCCAGAACGCCACAATAACAAGCTCGCGCTCAAGCCTACTACAACTGGTGGCAATCCCATACCAAAATTAACCAAGCTACTCAATACTTGCTTGCCGACAAAATCTTCTAAAGCCAACCATAATCCCAACGGAACGCCCAACAGAACGCTAATAGCTGTCGCTGTTCCAGAGACTAGCAATGTCATTATCATTACCTGGAAAACGTCGCGATCGCCGCTTGTTAATAGTTCTAGAGCTCTTATAGCTCCATCAATGATTGTATTCACGAGTCTCTCTGAAATATGTTGACTATTGGCTATTGATACCAATTTCAAAAATGTTTGCGACCAATGATTGACTAAAACTGCCTACTTGTAATATCAATTTGAACAAAGAATGCGATATCAAACGGGGATACTCCTTCATTTCTGGAGAGATCTTAATGATTAAAAAACCGCAGAGACGCAGAGAGCGCACCAGAGAGTAGAAAGAAAAATAATTCCGACACAAAAGGGTTTAATGTGACAGATAGTTGGTTAAAATTAAGTCTAGGCATGACTTTCTCAATCCAAAATCTAAAATCTAAAATCCAAAATCGTATGACTTAAAAGCCGTAATCTTTCTCTGTCTTACCGCCATCAGCAAAAAACAGTGGTTGTCCGAATTCTTTTCTTCCGTGGGCTGCAATCAGTTTTTGTCCTTCAGGAGATAAGACAAAATTAATAAACGCTTTAGCTCCTGCACTATTCACTCTAGGAAACTTCTGTGAATTTACCTCCATAACATGATACAAATTCAACAATTTCTTGTCCCCTTCCACCAATACCTGCAAAGACAGGTTTTTCTTCTGAAATATATACGTTGCTCGATCTACTAAGGTATATCCCAGCTTTTGATTGGCGACTTGCAAAGTTTTTGCCATCCCCGCACCTGTTTGCCGATACCAAGCACCAGAAGGTGTGACATTAGCTTGTTTCCATAAATCTTTTTCCAGCTTATTAGTGCCTGAGTCATCACCTCGTGAAATAAATAACGCTTGATTTTTGGCGATCGAGGAAAAAGCTTCTACAGCATTCTTTTTCCCTTGTATTTTTGCTTTATCAACGGTACTTGGTCCAACAACTACAAAGTCATTGTGCATGACCAAGCGTCGATTATTTACCGCACCGCCTTGCAAAACTTTGCGTTCGGCTTTAGGTGAATTGACGAATAGTGCGTCAACTTCGCCTTTTTCAGCTAGAGCTAAAGCTTGTCCAGTTCCAACTGCCACCTTTTTTAGCCTATATCCTGTTTTCTTTTCAAATACTGGAACTAAATCATCCAAGAGACCACTGTCTTCAATGCTAGTGGTCATTGCCACAATTAAATTTTGATTTGTTGAAGACTGTGCAGTTGCTGGTTTTAGCTGAACTAGCAAATGACTAGTTTCAGCACTCAGAATTGCTAAGCAACAAGCAATAAAAATTCTCCGAATCATAGACCCTCTGAAAATATAGGATTTTCGCACTAACAAAGTCATAATAAAATCAATACTGATTCTGCTTCTTCAATCCCCATAGCTGGAATGCCAACTTCCAGTTCTTGAACGCCAATAGAATCCAGAAGAGTTGCGATCGTAATTTTTTCCTCAACGTTAAAAGCTATACCTACTGCCTGTTCGCCATCTCGCAAAGTCGTATCGTTAATCTGAATGGTATGGTTATTCATAGTAAATTTCCGCTCCATGACTCTAAATATTTGCGACAATTTCTCCAATTTTGCTGGTGTCATAGCCACCGAGAACCTCTAATTGCGATCGGACTAGCCGATGTTCTAAGATGCTGAGAAACTGCTGTACTGGTAATTCTTCCAAGTATTCCTTGAGAATCACCAAGTCGTATCGCGATTGATGCAATGGGACAAATCCCAATCCAAAGGTATTCGCTATAGATGCCGTACCGATCCCTGCATCGGCAATTCCTGAGACTATAGATAAAGCAACATCTTGATGGCTGTAAACAATACGGTCAAATCTTTTCATCGTTTCCAATGGCACTCGTTCCTCTTGGAGTTTTCGTTCTAAAAGCATCCGACTGCCAGAACTCGCTTCATGAGTGACAACAGTTGCTCTAAATTCTACTAAGTCGGTAACTGTTTTGATCCCCATTGGGTTTCTTGGTGGGACTAAGAGTCCTTCAGACCAAACCCCAAGAGTAATCAAGATAGCATTCTTACCTACTAGGGCTTCCCGTACAAAAGGAATGTTATGTTCCTGAGTTTGGGGATCGTATAAGTGCATTCCGGCGATGTGTACTTCACCACGACACAGACTGTGCAATGCTGCCATGCTATGAGCAAAATGATAATGAACTCGCAATTGTGGATGATAACGTTCAGTTGCTCTTGCCAAAAGAGAAAGCACAGGCGTACAACCAGCGATCGCGACTGTATTGTGCAGTTTATTTATATCATCCAGAAGCCTTACCAGAACTTTATTTGTACCCGTGTAATTCTGTGTTTCAATCTCCGAAGGGAACCCGGAGATTGGCAGTTTGCTGATGCCTTTTCCTTTCGCCAGTTCCTCAACGCAAACCAGTTGTGTGGGTGAGTGTCCTGACTCGAGCAAACTGGAGTGGGTAACAGGGCAAAGTTCGCCCGGAGGGAAATCCTCCTCTGCTGACTCAGACACTGCGCTTTGGCGGAGCCTGTCTGTAGGACTTACATGACAACTTTTGGCATCGGATTGACTCACCACTGCAACTGCCTCACCATCAGCTGAAATCATTTCGATGCGAAAAGCATTGTTTCCAACGAGGGGATGAGCTATCCATCGATCCCCAACCCGCGCTAGGCTAACTCGCGATCGCGATCCTTTGGACACTGGTTTGGCAAGAATTGCCTCAACTTTGGGTAAATCCTCCTCTATCCAGAATAAGTCCTCGACTTGGCAGCCAAGCGCTTTGGCTAAACGCAGGCAAATAGTAACAGAAGGAGCATATTGTCCCGATTCCACACCACTAATACTCTGACGGGTAACACCAGCCAGATTAGCCAGATCTTGCTGACTCATGCCTAAGCGATTCCTAATTGACTTTAGGTTGTTGCAAATATTGATATCCAGCTTCATGAGGCTGTATCTCTCCGTTACTAAAAGCTGTAGTGGACAAGCTTAAGGATCTGAGGCAATAGCAAAGTCTTCTAGTATGTGCTTTTTCTGCTGAAAGACAAGAAGAATGCTTTCGTGATTTTACATACATACTAAAATATCTGCAAGATATTTGTTTTTGCAGCCAGTATTTCTGATTGTTTGTGAGTTGATGACTGCTTTTCTATTCCTCCTATGGCAAGTTTATCATACATTAGGCAAAAATAATTGCCAAAACAAACTTTTTTTCCATGTATTTCTTGTCTAGAGTGTATTTATAGTTACAGAAAATTTCTAGATTTTGTATGATGAATGAACCGTTTGAAGCCTAAATATTTGCTCTTTATTCGTTAACTCCTGGTTTCTTCCAATAGGTGCAAGATATAAGTAAATAAATCATCAATAACTCGATTGGCTGATAGATAGCTACCTGTGAGCCAATAAAAATCATCAACTACATAGACTTTACCCTGCCTAACAACATTAAGCTTTGACCACAGAGGTTCTGCCATAAGTTTATGGACAGCAATCTTTGACTGTCTAGGGTCTTTGAAGCCATAGCGTACTATAAATAGGACATCCCCATCTATCTGGGTGAGGACTTCTGGAGATATATTGTAGCCAACGGGGTTGTCCGCTTTCTTTTGAGTTACCATAGCATCCAGATTTTGCGAAGGAGGACGGATTAGATCGGCATCCTCTAAGATGACTCCAGAGAATGCTCCTTTGGTTAAGGGGTTAATCGTTTCTGGGACGAGGCGCACGACGGAAACTACAGTCTTTTTGAGTCTGGAACCCATCTTTTGTTTAAATTCGGCTAAACGTGTGTTATAATTAGAAGTCAAGCGTTTTGCTTTTTCAGTTTTTCCTAGAGCTTTTGCTGCTGGCATAAAGGGTTGTTTCCAGTCTCCATTGCTTTGTACCTTAAGCAGAACCGTGGGTGCAATGTGAGACCATAAACTGTAAGTATCTCGGTTCCGAATCGTGCCCAAGATCAAGTCCGGCTTGAGAGTCATAACCTTCTCCATATTCGGCGGCGTTTGAAGCTTGCCAATGTCTTCAATACCGGGGTGCTTATCCTCTAACCCTAGCCCCTGGAGAGTTGAAGCCAGACCCGGAGCACCTACCAGGTTGACTCCCAGAGCTAGAGGTATTTCCACTAGCCACGGATCGATGACGACGACTCGTTGAGGATGGACGGGAACTAGAGTCTGACCCATTGCGTGTTGGACTACGTGGACAGGTACAGGTGATGTTTGACTTGAGGGAATGACGGCTAGCTCGCGGGTCGGTATTTGACGACCAAAGGAACTGCAAGCCGAAATCACCAAGAGCGCGAGCAGTACAATAAAGTAGAACTTTGGCATATATAGTGAAGAAGATACAGGTTATGGTAGAGCGATCGCGTATTAGTTGTGCAAGAGGCAGAGTTGACTCTCTAGGGTATAAAGCTTTCTTTCTCAAAACTGCCAACTTACTGTTCCCTCCACAATAAATGGATCTTCAGGGTAAACAAGGTTAAGATTTCGGGGTGTGAAATATCTAACATTAGACAGATTCTTGAGGTTGAGCGCGAAGCGAAGGCGATCTATTCGATAGTAGACAGCAGCATCAACGCGTAAATAACTCGGTACAATAAACGGGTTCCTCAGATCCCCCTGCCGTTCGCCAGCGTAAAATAGACCCAAGCCAAATCCTAACCCTTGCAAATTCCCCTTAGGAAAAGTATAAGCTGTCCACAAACTCGCGCTATTCTCAGGGACGTTCACGAGTCGATTGCCAATAGCAGATAGGTTGCTGTCCTTTGTCACCCGTGCATTCGTGTAAGCATAGGAGGCAGTTACATTCCAGCCTGGTAAGATTTCTCCCGTAACATTGAGTTCAATGCCTCGACTGCGTTGCTCCCCCGTTTGGATATTAAAGGTGGGACGATTAGGATCGGGCGTCAAAACATTGGATAGAGTCAGTTGATACAAAGCAAGGGTTGAAGATAGCCTGCCACTGAGGAAATCAGTTTTAACTCCTACTTCGTATTGATCGCCACGACTGGGTTTAAATAAACTACCCCCAAACGTGGTTCCAAGATTTTGGGAGAAGGATTGACTGTAGCTGGCATAGAGTGAGACGGGTTGAATAGGTTGATAGACAAGACCTACACGAGGACTAAATGCAAAGTCAGATTGACTTCGATTGGCACTTGCATTTAAAAAGTTGGTAACTTTATTGTCGATAAAATCTCCGCGTCCGCCCAGAACCAAGTTAAGGTTATTGGTAAGTGAGACTATATCTTGAACATAAAAGCCGATTTGATCGTTTTTAGTTTTTTGATTAATTCTAGAAAGAAGACGACCGACGGGTTGACTGTAGACAGGGTTGAACAAATCTATAGGAGCAAGAGCACGCATCGTCTGATCGAACTGACTAATGTTTCTGTACAAATCAAAGCCAGCAACTAATTCATGTTGAAGGCTACCAGTTTTAAATTTACCTACCACATGGTTGTCTAGAGCATACTCGTCATCGGCAGCAGGCGCTCCTATATAGTTTTGCTGTGTGCGGTTTATACTCCGATTGTCGGGTCGTAGAGAGCCAGGATTGCCACCATCTGTTCTGTATCTTATAGACCTAATATGAAAAGCATTCACCAAAAACCAACGCTCGCTAAAACGATGTTCAAAATTATAGCCCAACAGCATGGAACGACGATTGTTTATGGCATCTTTATCTAATGTGTTAACATTGAGCGGAATTTTGCCGTTTGGATTAGGTAAGACAGTTCCTACAGCAGGTAGCCCCGTTCTGTGGGCCTGCTGCTGGTCTCGGAACTCGCCTTCAAAAGTCAGTTTCGTATTTTTACTTATTTGCCAAGTTAGAGCGGGTGCAATTGTATAACGCTGATTGTAAAAAAAGTCAATAAAACTTTCTGTGCTGATGTAGGAAGCATTTAAACGATAAAGGAGCGTTTTGTCAGAATTGAGAGGACCAGAGATATCTAAAGTTGGTTGATAAAAACTATAACTGCCAAAACTCATACTGGCGGCAAAGTAAGGTTCGCTCAGAGGCTGTTTTGTAACAAAGTTAATCGTGCCACCCGGATTACCTTGACCGTAAAGGACAGAAGCTGGTCCCCTCAGAACTTCTAACCTTTCAATGTTGGCGAGTTGAGATTGTCCTGATATAGTTCCTGCTGTATAGTCCTTAAGACCGTTGCGAAGGATGTTGCTTGTCTGAAAACCTCTAATTGTAAAGACATCACCATTGGTCGGCGAATTAAAAGCTTGGTTAACACCGACGCTTCTTAAGGCATCAATGGTGTTAACGGCTCCTTGATCCTGCCAACTTTGCCGGGGAACCACTTGAATCGATTGAGGAATGTCCTGTATCCGCCTATTAGTCCGAGTCCCTACAGTCGCATCGGGAACCTGATACCTAGACCCCGTGTCTGAGGTACCAGTTACTACTAGTTCTATTGGCTCTTGGTTTTGCTCGGGCGTAGTTGTTGGTTGCTGTGCAGTTGAAGCTGTTGTACTTACTTCAAACACTAAACCCTCAGTTGCACTATCAAACAACTTCACCTGTGGTGGACTTTGGTTACCTACAATCGTCAGTTGCAAGGTGTTGTTAACAGTATTTTCAACTATTAATTCAGTTACTCCTGCTACTGGATTTAACCGTCGGAAACTCTCCCCATCTGCAAGCTGTAACTTGGCATTGGGAATATCTACAATGTAGGAATTACCCTGTGTCTTTGGTGAAACTTGCAATTTCTCGGGATTAGCCGTCACTAAAATTAACTCTATCCCCTTATCAGTAGTATTTACCTTCACATCGATAACTGACAATACATCTATTGTGGCTTGACTAAGTTGAGCGAGCGCAGATTGAACAGAGGTTTTTCTTACCTGGGACTGTCCAAGAGTTAGCTCTTGCTTAACTAGGTTACTACCAAAACCAACCCAAACACTCGCTATGAAACTTAGCAAACACCTATTGCATACAGCCTGAGGATCGATCATTTTACTTTCCTACCAATTCAGCCGCCAATATTATTGTCAGACGCAAGTAAAATTTACATGATGAAAGTATAAGATAAGATTAAGTAAAAAATCAACTATTTATAGCGGTTTGCAAGTCAGTGAAGTACGTTGGTAGGGGCGAATAGTCGTTTACCCTTACAATTAGGTGTACCTCATCAGGTTGAAACCCGTTATATGTTGTTTTCCATGTTGATGATTTTCGGATAAACTAATTAGCATATGCTACAGACTAGCTACTTGGTTGTAGGGAGAGGACACATTGGCTTAGCAACAGCTGTCTATTTGAGTACTCAAGGATATACTGTTTACCTTTTCTCTCGCCGTTCTTCCATTGTTGCCAAGACAAGAACCATTCACTCTATTGGATCGATTTCTCCCGGAAGTTATCTAGTGGCAGCTTGTTCCAATAATATTTATGAGTTAGCGGCACTAAATAGTGGTAAACTACCACTCAACGTGCTCATCTGTTGTCGCGGTCAAGATATCGAACCCTACGCCAGGATTTTAGCTGAATATGTCAATCCTCAAATGAACGTTCTGGTTTTCTGTGCTAGTCGCTTTGCAGGTAGGGTTTTTTGTAAGGTGCTTAAGAGACTGGGAATAGCCAAAGAACAGTTGCCTGCTGTGGCTGATGTCAACAATACTCCATTCGTCAGTCGCGGTAATGCGGAGAACCAAGTCAGGATTAGCACGCTTACCAACAAGTTCTTTGTGGCAGCTCAGAACCGAACCATGACAAATCGGATTGTGACTGCTTACCAAGCTGTGTTTAGTAATTTACGGGCTGCTGCTTCGGTTTT
>NZ_BAACAP010000127.1:0-28746 GCF_045865695.1 Scytonema hankhaensis NUACC26 | reverse complement strand
CAATTGAGTGCAATACATAAAAAAGTTATGGAACCGCAGCCTGTAGCAGCCCGTAGCGGATAAATCTGTACTTCATTCAAGTGATAACCGCTATAATCCACTGTAGCTATCTTATAATACGTTCAGACTGGTCATCAGTAAAAAAAGGACTTACAGCCTCACTGTACACGGCGAATGAACCAATCCCGGTAGCAGTTTCTGATTTATCAGAACTTGTTACACCAAGCCCCTCAAAACAATGAAAATGCTAGCAAATATAGTTAGCAATCGTAGAAAAGCTATAATTTACAAAAACTAAGGTTCATATAATGGAAGATACAATTCAGACAGTTGAAAACAATACTGAAGAGAACTCTGAAGCGATCGCACTTTCTCAAGCGATTGAACTTCAAGAACACATCAACCAGTACTTAAAACAGCTATCTCTAGAGCGATTAAAAGTTATTGCGGACTTTGCAGCTTACCTTGCAGACAAAGAGAGTGAGGAAGCAACTCAGGAACTTGAAGAAATTCCTGGGTTTGTTGAATCTTTTGAAAAGGGAAAGAAAGACATTTCTGAAGGTCGCGTTACACCTCTTGAGAAACTCAAAAGGAAGTACTAAGTTGTATAATATTAACTTGAGCGACAAGGCAACACAGTTTTTTGAAGCAGCATCCGCTAAATTACAAGAACGTCTAGATCGTGCTTTTGAGTTACTGAAATCCAATCCTCGCTTTCACCCCAACATTAAACCTCTCAAAGGAAACTACTCTGGTTACTACCGTTATAGAGTCGGTGATTATCGAATTGTTTACTCGATTAATGATGAAACCATGCAGGTGTTAGTAGCTACGATTGCTCATCGTGGTGAAGTTTATGATTCATAGGTTGAAACTTTGTTAAATTAAACCTACGTAGGTGGATTTTGCCTGTGTAGGCGTGATTTCCAATCGCCCGCACTGGATTTACACACAGCCCGGTTTATCGCAAACAGCGAATAGCCTCCAAAAGACCTCTAGACTTATTCAACGTCTCCTCATATTCCTTTTCCGGATCGGAATCAGCAACCAAACCAGCACCTGCTTGCAAGTTTAGCGGTGATAACAGTATAGGAACTTACGAGAGTAAAAATACGGAACAGTGGTTTAAAGAGGTCTTGCGCCAGTTGGACATATTGACAGAAGAAGATATCGCTCGCTGTATCGAACAGTATGTCTGGAAGGAATTAGATCTGGGCAAAAAAGGAGAGTTTGTGAATGCAGATACCCTGATTTTACTACGTAACCGGAAGCAAATAAAAATTTTGTGTGTTGATTTATCTGTTTTTTCTATTAGAAACGAGGAAGAAGTCAAAAATTTAGATTATATAGAAATTATCCGACGTTTATTAATTAAAGATATTAATTACCTACGGTCAAAAAGTGTTTTTTCTCATCTCAGTATAGATACAAAATCTTTAAATTTGGAGTTTTCAGAAGATTTAAAGAGCTACTTTACAGCTTTTAAATATAAAGATAAAGAGAGTTCCAAGCTCATTCAAGCAGCAGGTTATCTTCATAGTTTTTATGAATTTCTAAAAGAAAGCCGCCTTCTTCAAGAAGAAGCATCAGTGGTATTGCATGCAGTAGGGTATAGCGATCGCGGATTAAGCACACGGAATCAAAAAGCAGCAGGAAGATTTTCAGCTATTCCGAGATTACTTAGAAATACACGCTAATATTTCTGAAGAAGAGAAAGAGAAGATTAATAAATATAAAGATGAGGTCAAAATTGTTTTTATGACAGCATCTGGAAGTAGAGGACTGTCTTTCCCCAAAGCAAAACATATTCTTGTGGAGATTCCCAGCTTTCAAATTGAAAAGAACCTGATGGAAGTGATTCAGGTCATTTATAGAGGACGTGGAGATGATGAAATAGACAATCAGGACAAGGAGCTAATTTTTTACTTAGCAGAACGTTCGGTTTATTATCAAGATGACCTTCAAAATCAGCAATTGTCTATACAGGAAAGTGTACTCAATCTTTTAAATATATTATTAATTTTGAAAGCTTCGATAATGACCAGGATTTTTGGTTCTGGGAAAATTGGCAGAAATCATTTCATTATTATTCCTATAGGTGGCAAATCTGTATTTGCTATAGGTGAAACTTTTTCGGAGCGAATGGTAAATCTCATCAATGAGCTTAAGCAGGTGCATAGGAAGAATCAGAGCGTTAATTGTGCTGACTTTGCAGCTTACCTTGTAGATAAAGAGAGTGAATAAGCAACTCAGGAACTTGAAAAAATTCCTGGATTTGTTGAATCCTTTGAAAGAGGAAAGAAAGACGTTGCTGAAAGTCGCATTACGCCTCTTGAGAAACTTAAAAGGAAGTCCTAACTTGTATAATATTGACTTAAGTAACGAGGCAACGGAGTTTTTTGAAGCAGCATCTGCTAAATTACAAGAACGTCTAGATCGTGCTTTTGAGTTACTGAAATTCAATCCTCGCTTTCATCCCAATATTAAACAAAGTTTAGTCTCGATCTTTGTTATTGGTAACCTCTACTTGATTTTCAGAGTTAGAGTAAATTAAGTTTTTTGTTCCTTTACTACTAAGAAGCTTTTTCATTTGTTCACTTTTAGTTTTTTCGCCTAGAAAATAGGTTAATGTTGCAATCACCAAGGCAACACTCAATCCAAAGGGCAAGATTTCTCTTCCACTCTCCCACCTCACTGCCTGTCCAAGGAACACAACACCTAAAATCACTACCACAACACTAGCAAGCTTATTTTTAAGATCGTCAATGCTACGGATTTCTAACCAAGTAGGCACTCTAATGCGATTGTCAACAAAAAGTTCATAGAGTCCTAAGGCTGTAATGTAGAAAACTGTTGCAAGGAGAAACACATCAATGATTTCGATAAACGACAAAATCATTATTTTTGCTTCTTTGCTAGATACATTACCTACGACAATCGCGAGACTTATCGTGGTAACAGTTTGAACAGCGCCATATACTAAGAGTGTAAACCCTGCCAATAATAAACAAACGACAGGTAGTAGAACCGATGCTTGACAGATAAGAAAAATCTTCTGAACGATATGTCTCAAAACCATATTCTTAATCTCTTTACTCCAGAACCTTGTTACATGAAAGTGTCAGGGTTTGTAACAATTAGTTGACAAACGTTCTCTAATATAAAGCCAAACAGGATAAACTAGTGACAAATTAGCAAAAACTTATAGGAGTTATTTTTTAACTTACCTACTTAACAAGTATAATCGGTACTCGTATAGGAATCATATTATTTTACGGGTAAGATGAAAATAACTAATGCTTGCTATGAAGCTTAAAACAATTAGCAGCAGAACTCAAGATTACCGGAATTGAACCAGAGATTGAAGAAATAATAGTAAAGTACACTAAGGTTTTTGCAATGGTAGATACAATTCAGACAAATAAAAACAATTTTGAAGAGAACCCCGAAGCGATCGCACTTGCTCAAGCGATTGAACTTCAAGAACACATCAACCAGTACTTAAAACAGCTATCTCTAGAGCGATTACAAGTGGTTGCGGACTTTGCAGCTTACCTTGTAGAAAAAGAGAGTGAGGAAGCCACTCAGGAACTTGAAGAAATTCCTGGGCTGTTAGAAAAAATTAAGAAGAACCGAGAAGGAACTCCCAAAACTCATCTAGTAAATTGGAGATCGATTCGCTCGGATGTATGAGGTTATCTTGTATCCTGATGCACAAGCATTCTATGCAGCCGCAGACAAAGCACTTGCCAAAAAAATTGCTAAGTGTCTAGAACGGTTAGAGCAAAATCCCCGCTCTCATCCGAACATTAAACTGCTTAAGGGAAATTATTCTGGTTACTACCGTTATCGAATAGGAAACTATCGAGTTATTTACTCAATAGATGATGAAGCTATGCAGGTGTTAGTAAATACAATCGCTCACCGTGGTGAAGTCTACGATTGAAAGAGGATGACAACTGAATGAGGTACAAATCATCAGCGTTCATCTGCTACAGGCTGCGGTTCCTAAACTCTTGGATTTACCTCAAACAGCGAATAGCTTCCAAAAGACCTCTCGACTTATTCAACGTCTCCTCATATTCCTTTTCCGGATCGGAATCAGCAACCAAACCAGCACCTGCTTGCACGCTCACCTTATTATTCCGAACCACCATTGTCCGAATTGCGATCGCACTATTCAACTGTCCTTCAAAATCATAATACCCATAAACCCCAGAGTACACCCCGCGACGACTAGGTTCCAACTCATAAATAATTTCCATGGCTCGGATTTTAGGTGCGCCACTGACTGTCCCCGCAGGAAAACAAGCTTTCAGTAAATCCCATGCTGTTTTTCCTGGTGCAAGTTTACCAACAACATTACTGACAATATGCATCACGTGAGAGTAACGCTCAATAACCATAAGTTCATCAACTCTCACAGTTCCACTTTGACAAACTCTCCCTAAATCGTTCCGCCCCAAATCGACAAGCATGACGTGTTCTGCAACTTCCTTGGGGTCTTGGAGTAAGTCAAGAGCATTTGCTCTATCTTCTTGAGGAGTTTTCCCTCGCGGACGAGTTCCCGCAATAGGACGTACAGTCGCAATCTCGTTTCCTTCAGCATCCAGTTCTGCTTTTACCATCACCTCCGGGCTAGAGCCAATAATTTGCCAATCCTGAAAGTTAAAATACGTCATGTAAGGTGAAGGATTGATTTGCCGAAGCGAGCGATAAAGAGAAAAAGGGTCGCCACTATATTCTGTTGTCAATCGTTGGGAAATAACGACTTGAAAAATATCTCCTGCTTTGATGTACTCTTTGGCTTTCTCAACACTGGCACAAAAACTCGATCGCGTGAAGTTACTCTCGTACTCTTCTATTCCCGTTCCTTTCCCCGATTTGTTTGTTCCCGGTGGCTTCCATTCTAGGATAGTCTTTTGCGGCGATAGAGGCAAAGATAGCTTGCTTACCATATGAGTTACGCGATCGCACGCTTGTTGATACACTTGTTCTAACGCCCCATGCTTGGTTTCTACATCGCGCAAGTCAGCATATGCGATCGCCCAAATTTTCCGCTTCACCTGGTCAAAAATCAAGAGGCTATCCACCTGCATCCACAACCCATCAGGAATATTCCTTTCATCTGGTGGATGAATTGGGACTCTTGGTTCTATCCAGTGAATCAATTCATAACCCCAAAAACCAAATAAACCCCCAATACCTGGAGGTAATTGAGGCAATTTCACTGGTTTATAAGGTTCCAAACAAGCTTGCAATGCTGCAAAGGGGTCACCTTCATAGACTTCCTGAGAACCATTTCGGTGTGTTTGAGTAACGCAATCCCCCCTTGCTTCTAGAACCCACAACGGATCGCAACCCACAAAACTATACCGTCCCAGCTTTTCTCCACCCTCAACAGATTCCAACAAAAAGCTATAAGGTTGACCCGCACAGACTTTGTACCAAGCAGACACTGGTGTATCGAGGTCTGCTACCCATTCTTGGTAAACCGGAACAAAATTGCCCTCTTTAGCTAACTCGGAAAACTCTGAGAATTCTGGGAAAATCATAATGATTGGTTAGGGGTTAGGGGTTAGTTGTTAGTGGCTAGGGGCTAGTGGCTGTAGTTAATAGTTGATTGTTACAACTACCACCCGTTTACGGGCGCAAGGCCGCCGCGCCCCTACCAACAACTAACCACCAACCACTAACAATTAACTATGAATTGGGAGCATCATAGGTAGTAGTACCGCTAAATTTAACTTGAGCGGCGCTAGGATTTTCACCAATTCTACGGTCGTTGTAACGAACTTTTTCACGACCTGGGTTGACTTTTTCTGGGAAGACGCCATCAGCTGGGTGGATATACTGAATTTCTCCGTTGGGGAAAATCCGATAAACTTTGTAGTCTGTGATTTTCAACTTCCGGAATACTTGACCGCCCAGATAGACACCATACTCTTTGCGTGCCAAATATAGGAGGTTTTCTCCTTGGCGCATGATAGCAGTACCAGCAGTTGGTAGTTCAAAGGGCTGTTCCTTGGGGCTAGTCCAAGTGATAGCGTACTTTTCTTCTACTTCCGCTTTTTTGAGCAAGCCGCCAGTGGTGCCACCAAAAATGGGAGTTTGTCCAGAAAGTGTTTCCGCCATAGAGTTCTCTCTCAACGTTTTTAGGGCATACTATCACTGCAACTAGCCTTATATTACGATTGCGTCATAGACTGTAACAGTCGTTAGTAAGAATTGGGGATTGGGGATTGGGAGTAAGAATTTCCCAGTACCCAGTACCCAGTACCCATTTTATTTACTTTTAACTTTTGAAGGTTTTTGCTCTTGGGTACTTTCAATAATAGGTACAGTAAAGTGAAATTGGCTGCCTTTGTTCTTACCGCCAGATTTTGCCCAAATTTCGCCTCCCCAGGCTTTTACTATTTGTTTGCAAATCGCTAGACCTATTCCAGTTCCGCCAATTGTCCGTTGCATGAACCCTTCTTCTTGGTAAAATCGGTCGAATACGATTTCTAACCGATTCGGTTCAATCCCTCGCCCAGTATCTGCCACTGTGACCTCAACCATTTTTTGATTGTTGCGTTCGGCTGTTAGCAAGATTGTCCCATCTTCTGGTGTAAATTTACACGCATTGTCTATGAGTTTTGCTAAAACTTCTACCAACCAATCACCGTCAGCTTTGATTAGGGGTAGGTTTTGTGCAATTTGAGTTTTAATTGTGGGGATATTTTCGTTATCGAAGCGACTGCGGATGCGGCTTAGGGCTAAATCTACGCACTCTTGTAAGGTGAGTGATTCGGGATGCCACTCGACTCGTCCGCTTTCTAAGTTTGAAAGAGTGAGGAAATCTTGTATCAGTTTTCGCATTCTCTCTGAATCAGAAAGCGCTGTGTTGAGCATTACCTGTCTCAACTCTAAAGGCATATCTGGTTCGGTGGCAAGGCTTTCTAAGCATACCTGTATTGTGGATAGGGGAGTTCTGAGTTCGTGACCAGTGATGGCAATCAAATTACTGCGCGTGCGATCGAGGGCTTCTAGCTGTTGGTTTAGTTCCTCTAAGTTGGCGTATGCTTCTGCTTGGATCAGCGCAACTCCTACTTGTGTTGCGATCGCTTCTACCAAGTCAAAATCCCCTGTCTGCCAATCGTGTATAGTTTCTTTACAATAATGTAGCTCGACAATACCTAACAACCGCCCTTGGTAGAACACGGGTTCCATCAACCAAGAGAGGATTTTGTGTTTTTTCGCAAGTCCCGAAAGTGCTTTGGAACTTATAACATAAGAATCTGTTTTAGTATCTGTAATAAAAATACCATCGCTTTGCAAGACGACTTCCCGAAACAAGAGGTTGTTTTCCAAAGGCCAGGGTTTTCCCAAAACAGATGAAACCCCAGGGCGTAAAAATTCGTGTTCTATTTTAGCGCGAATATCTGTTGCTTGGGCGCGATAAATTAAACAACGGCAAGCGTCTAGATTTTGCCCTAACTCAACGGCAGCGACTTTGAGAATTTCTTGAGGATTGAGCGATCGCCTAATAGCAGTCCCAATAGAATTGACTAAACGCTCTTTTCGTGCTTGGGCTGAAATAGAACGATAAGCTTTATGTAATTTATACTGACTCGCTTGTAAATACGTTACCAATCGTTGAACAAAGGGGTCAGTATCGATGTTACAAGCGTATTCATTGCTATACGCTTCTGTAACTTCATTGCTGTTTTCAGACAGCCCAAACCTTTGACGTGCTTGTTCAATTTTGTCAAACAGTTCTGGTCTGTATTTCAAAATTCTATTCAGTAGCAAGCCTGCTGCTTTTAGACTCACACCTCGTTCTGCTGTCCAAATTCCTTCAAACCTCCGCGCTGCATCCGTGTCCAAAGAAGGGTTGCTCTCGCGCAGTTTTTTGTTTTTGGTGATAGAGCCAACGCTTTCCCGACAAACCAGACAAGTTGCGTAGTTTTGAGCAATCACCACTAAATGCCACTCATGACTCAAAGCATCGTCTGGTTCAAAGGCAATTTTTTCGTAATACTCGGAACTGTTGGTGAAGTCCGTTTCTGGTGCTGATAGTACGTATATTTGATTGCTTCGCTGAGCTAGCCTTTGATACCGATGAGCTTCTTGACGATAAAATCGCTCTCGTTGAAAGCTCGCGATCACTAATGGCTGCTCTAAAGTCGCCGCCAAAACTTGATCTTCCATCGCATGGGAGAGCGCCGTTAACGAAGCTTTAAAATATATCTGGGGCCGCAGGTAAGGTAGAGCCTGTAGCAATTCACTCAGCATGGAAGTCGAAATGCTCATCAATGTCTTTTGTTAGGCACAATCTCAGATAAAATTAAAATCCATGTCACAGTTGCATTGTACAAATTACAACGGTCTCTTTAGTTAGTAAAATGGTTGCAATATGTAAAGAATTGTAAAACTCCTCTCCATTAAAATACGAGGAGCGAGCAGTGGGGCATAGGGAGTAGGTCTTCGATAGAAAGGAAGACGCACACCACAGTCATGGGACGTTTTCGTTATTCATCTGCTAATCTTGGGAAGTTTCAATAATAGCTAACCTGCATAACCTAATATAGTTCACCAAGATCTACTTTAGGTTGAGCGAGATTCATATACTGCAATCGGGCTTAGACGATAATTATTGCGACTCAATGGCTCAAATCAGTTCGGATTGGCGTCTTTTTTCCTGTTGACGCTGATGCGATCGCGAAGAAAAAGTAGACCTATACACACGGATATTAGCTGATGACACCACCGGATACCCTCATGACCCCGGAGAAAATTGTTCTGGACGGAAAGACCTTTGTTCCTGCTGACCAAGTACCTATTCCAGAGTGGCCTTGCGTAATCAGTGAAAAACCACAGCCAACGTTAACCGTTAAAGATGACGATTTATTTTTTATAACAGACACTCTCGGAAATGTCTCTGGTTGCGGGTTAAATGACGGGCCAAGTTTGGGGTTATTCTGTAGCGATACGCGATTCCTCAGCCGTTTGGAATTACAAATTGAAGGGCATTCCCCCGTACTCTTGAGCAGTACAGCCGACAAAGGGTTTTCACTGTCAGTTTTATGTACCAATCCCAGAATCGACGATCGCCTGAGACCAGATACATTAGGTATTCGTCGGGAATTTGTACTCAATGGCGCTCTTTTTGAAGAATTGGAGATTTCTAATTATAGCACAACATCCATTTCTTTTGAACTCAGCATTAGCTTTGAGACAGATTTTGCCGATCTATTTGAAGTCCGTGGCTACAGTCGGGACACTCGAGGTAAGCTTTTGCGGCAGGTAGAAGACGTACAGGAGGAAACATCGTCCCTTGACAGCGTTCTTGCACAAACTCAAAACCCAACGCACAAGGAACAATCGCTCTCACTTGCCTATCAAGGGCTTGACGGGTTAGTGATGGAATCCCGCATTCAATTTCAGTATCGGCAACCAGACTTTTTCAAAGGATATACTGCTATTTGGAGATTGGACTTGGCATCCCATGAAACCCAAAAGTTGGGTTATCGAGTCAACCTATTAACCAATAACCAATCGAGTTCTACAGTTAGTGCTGCTATCACCTTAGGACAAGCAAAAGCTTCTGAGTTGATGGAAGAACAAAACTGGGTGCATCAAATTACACAAATTCGCTCTGATAAAAGTTATTTTAATCGAATTATTGAGCGTGCCGAACAAGATATGTATTTATTGCGCCAATCTTTTGGCAAACACAAGACTGTTTCAGCAGGCGTACCTTGGTTTTCTGCACTGTTTGGCAGAGACTCCATCATTACGGCTTCTCAAACCTTGATGTTAAATCCTCAGATTGCCAAAGAAACTCTATACATACTTGCAAATTACCAAGGAAAAGTAGAAAACGATCTCCGCGACGAAGAACCAGGTAAGATGTTACACGAGTTGCGGTTCGGGGAATTAGCACGCTGCCAGGAAATCCCTCACACACCTTACTATGGTACGGTAGATGCGACTCCCCTATGGCTGATGTTATATGCCGAGTACTATGCCTGGACTCATGACGGAGAAACTTTAGAACAGCTTTGGTCTCATGCGCTCTTGGCAATGGAATGGATTGACCGTAGCATGAAAGACACGAGTTACCTCAGCTACTATCGCAAATCCAAAAAGGGGCTTGCGAACCAAGGATGGAAAGATTCTGGAGATTGTATTGTTAACCGTAAAGGAGAGTTGGCTAACGGACCGATTTCCCTTTGTGAAGTTCAAGCTTATGTTTATGCTGCTAAACTACGCCTTGCAGAAATTGCTAGGATGAAGAAACGTATCGATTTGTCAGATCGATGGATAGAAGAAGCTAGAAATCTAAAGTTTCGTTTCAATAGAGACTTTTGGATGGAAGACCAAGATTTCTGTGCTTTAGCTTTGGATGGGGATGGTAAGCATGTAGATAGCATTACCTCAAATCCCGGTCACTGCTTGCACTTAGGAATATTTACTCCTGAAAAAGCTTACAGTGTTGCCGAACGATTGCGCGGTCCCGATCTGTTTAATGGTTGGGGTATTCGTACCTTAAGCAGCTTATCACCCGCTTACAATCCTATGGGATACCACATTGGTTCGGTTTGGCCTCACGATAATTCCCTAATTGCAATGGGTTTACGTTCCCTCGGTTTGATCGACCAAGCCTTGGAACTTTTTGAGGGCTTATTCGACATGACTAACCAGCAGCCCTATGGTCGTCCTCCAGAATTATTCTGTGGCTACGAGCGTACTGGAGATAATGCTCCCGTGCAGTATCCTGTTGCTTGTACGCCTCAAGCTTGGGCTACTGGCAGCATTTTCCAACTGCTGCAAATGATAGTGAATTTAGTGCCGGATGCTCCCAACAACTGCTTGCGAATTATCGACCCTGCCTTACCGGAGTCGATAAATCGTCTATCGCTACATAATTTGCGTGTTGGTGGTACAATTCTCGATCTGGAATTTGAGCGTTCCGGAAGTACAACAGCGTGCCGCGTTGCCAAGAAACGCGGTAACCTCCGTGTCGTGATTGAAGCTTGATTGGTGACTAGGGACTGGGGACTGGCGATTGGGGCTTGGAAGATGTCCCCAATCCCTAATCCCCAATCCCCGATCTATTCTTCTTTCTCGATTTTTTGTCCTGGAGAAGCTTCGTAAAGTGCATCGAGTTTTTGACGGGCATCGTCAACGTCGATAGATCTCATGACTAACAATGGTTCTCTGATTAAGTTACCTGACTCATCAAGTAACTCTGGATGTGGCGTGAACGATTTATGAGTGTTTCTGTCTCCTAAAGATACAGATTTTGGTGGGTACACTCGCTCTCTATCAAAGCTAAATAAAATTAAATTGCGAACTAAATTTGCAACCGCTATAAACGCTAGTAGGGTAAAAGCAAAAATGTAAAGTAGGTGCAACATTGTTTTTCCTCCAGAAGTAGCTAATTCTAATGATGAGTTTTTAAATGCAGTCAGTGAATGCCTAAATATGCCAAATGCTTGACGTACTTTGAGTACGCTTGTATTTATAAAAATGAGAAATTTTAACTCAGAAAAAAGAACGGTAGCATAATATACGCATTACTTTTACCAAAAATGTTAAAGGATCTTGGTTTATATGCTGTCCCTCTGCTGTTCATTATCGCGCATTTGACGGAAGCGCATAGCTACATTCCAGCATTGCGATACCAATTGATGCCAAGGTACTAACGTTGCCATATCAATTCCCACTTTGCTGTCAGTTGCTGTAAATAGCATCTTTGCTGTGTTAACTTCCGCTTGTGCTTGCTTGACTCTCATGAGTAAGTCTGATTGTTCGTTTGGACTCATAAATGGAAGCTGCTCTGTCTCTAAAAAATTACGCGATCGCGCAAACCAATACTGAAAATCTTCCAGTAGTGGCTGCAAAACCGTTTTGAGCAACTCTGGTTCCGATAGATTAGAGTCTTGCATAAGTGAGAAGCATTTTCTTAACTTTCATAACTAATATTAACCCTATTTAAGATTCTTAACATTTTTTAAATCTCTTTCATAAGTCAGAGTTTTTCAAGGATCTGTAACATTAACTACAGTTCATCTATTATATAAAGTCTTAAAGGCAGTTGCACAGATTCTATAGAGGGATCTTAGAAAAACCGCGAATACTCCAAGTAGTATTGCCAGCAATTACCGCATACACGTATATATAACTATACAGGATATTGGTTTTTTTAAAGGTTTAACCCATCATTGGCGACTCTGTATCCTTTAGGAAGTTGGGGATCTTGCAGCCATTTTTCAGGGCTGAAACAGTCACTGTTCTCCGTTCCCTGTTCCCAGTTGCCTTTTAACCTATAATAATTAGTTAACAATAAGTTAAGTTTAACTTATGTAAACTTAAGTTAAACTTACCGAAAACGAGGCGATCGCTTAATGTTTAACTGCTGTTAGTAGTAAAATATTATAAAAATATAAAATTTATGAGAGCTATTACTGAGAATTTTGTGCTAAATCTTGATTAGAAATAGATATAGTAACCCTATTTGAATTATGAAATACAGTAGTAGGGTGGACAATGCCCACTAAGAGTCTTATTGGTGGGCAATGCCCACCCTACGGTACTACGGTACTAGAAATTTTCATAAATGGTTTATGGCTGTTATGGAGCGATTGGGTTTGTAAATATAAACCCAAAGCGATTTAATGAGTTGCATTCAGATTGTCAGAGCGCAAATCAAGACAATATGTAGCTTACCGAGCAAGTTCAGTAAGCATAATTAGTTTGTGTCGGTATCAAGCAGACCAAAACATCTACTTAATCGGTATCAGAGTTCTGAGCGAAAAGCAACTGTATACAGTTAGATTTTATTAATGACTTAATAGTTGTTAAACAATGAATGAAAGAACTCAAAAATGGTTATATTGAAATACTAAGTTCGTTATCCACAAGAAATAAAAGCTGACAAGATGAAAAGAAAAGTGTATTATAATTAATAATATTTGTTATAAATATAACTCATAACTTAACAGTTCAATCGTTTCGTCAATTATTTTATAGCCGATGCCCTCAGAATCATCTAATCAACTAGAACAACCTGAAAAAATAGTATATTTACCGCGTACTAGCGAGTCAGAAACTCTCAAAAAAATTCGCCACACGGCATCTCACGTTATGGCGATGGCCGTACAAAAGTTGTTCCCCAAGGCACAGGTGACAATCGGACCTTGGATTGAAAACGGTTTCTACTATGATTTTGACAACCCCGAACCATTCTCAGAACAGGACTTGAAAGCCATTTATAAAGAAATGGTAAAAATAATTAACAAAAAGTTACCTGTGATTCGAGAAGAAGTTAGTCGCGAAGAAGCCGAACGTCGTATTAAAGAAATTAACGAACCATATAAGTTAGAAATCTTAGCAGACATTAAAGAGGAACCGATTACAATTTACCATTTAGGAAATGAATGGTGGGATTTGTGCGCGGGACCTCACTTAGAAAGTACAAAAGAACTGAACCCAAAAGCGATTGAATTAGAAAGCGTTGCTGGTGCTTATTGGCGTGGAGATGAAAATAAAGCACAGTTACAACGTATATATGCCACAGCTTGGGAAACACCAGAACAACTTGCCGAATACAAACGGCGTAAGGAAGAAGCACTACGCCGCGATCACCGAAGACTGGGTAAAGAACTGGGATTATTTATCTTTTCTGACTTGGTGGGACCGGGGTTACCGTTATGGACTCCGAAGGGAACTTTGTTGAGGAGTCTTTTAGAAGACTTCCTGAAACAGGAACAATTAAAACGCGGGTATTTGCCAGTTGTGACTCCTCACATAGCTAGGGTTGACTTATTTAAAATCTCCGGACACTGGCAGAAGTATAAAGAAGATACGTTCCCTTTGATGGCGGAGGATGAAGAAGCCGAACAACAAGAGCAAGGTTTCGTCCTCAAGCCGATGAATTGTCCGTTTCACATCCAAATTTATAAGAGCGATTTGCGTTCTTATAGAGAACTCCCAATGCGGTTAGCAGAGTTTGGAACGGTTTACCGCTACGAACAATCTGGGGAATTGGGTGGTTTGACGAGAGTGAGGGGTTTTACGGTTGATGATTCTCACTTATTCGTAACGCCAGAACAGTTGGATAGTGAGTTTCTCAATGTTGTAGATTTGATTTTGTCTGTTTTCAACAAACTGCAACTGAAAAAATTTAAAGCTAGACTGAGTTTTCGCGATCCGGCTAGCGATAAGTATATTGGTTCGGATGATGTTTGGGAAAAAGCAGAAGGTGCTATCCAACGTGCTGTGGAACAGCTAGGAATGGAGCATTTCTTGGGAATTGGAGAAGCTGCTTTCTACGGTCCTAAGTTGGATTTTATCTTTCAAGATGCGTTGGAACGAGAGTGGCAGTTGGGAACTGTGCAAGTGGATTATATCTTGCCAGAAAGGTTCGATTTGGAATATGTGGCTGAGGATGGAGTCCGCAAACGTCCCGTTATGATCCATCGAGCACCTTTCGGTTCCTTAGAACGGCTGATTGGTATCTTGATTGAGGAGTATGCAGGCGATTTTCCTTTGTGGTTAGCCCCAATACAAGCTAGATTGCTGCCTGTGGGTGAAGGGCAACTCGATTATGCAAAGGATGTGGCAGCAAAGATGAGAATGTTAGGTATTCGTGCAGAAGTAGACACCACGGGCGATCGCCTTGGTAAACTGATTCGCAATGCTGAGAAAGAAAAAATTCCCGTCATGGCAGTGGTGGGAGCAAAAGAGGTAGAAAGTAATACTCTCAGTATCCGTACTAGAGCTTCAGGAGAATTAGGTAGTATGCCTATGGCTGAAGTGTTAGACAAGATGAAGGATGCCATTGCGAAGTACGAAAACTTTTAACAGAATGTTGATTGAGGGTAGGTTCTTTGCCTACCCTTAAAAAATAATTCATATAAATTTACTAAAAAAAATGCTATGAGTACTACAAAGGAAAAAGTCCAATCTCTGCTGAGCAAACTACCAGACGATTGTTCTGTTGAGGATGTTCAGTATCACCTCTACGTGCTTGAAAAAGTGCGTCAAGGATTGTTGGCAGCAGACTCAAAGGACACTATATCTCAAGAAGAAGCTGAGGCGCTTTTACGTAAATGGCTTATCGAGTAGTTTGGTCTCCCAAAGCGCTTGACGATGTAGACGCGATCGCGGCATACATATTTCGTGATTCCGCTTCCTACGCTGCCACAGTAGTTCAGAGAATACTTGATTCTTCTCGTAAGTTAAGCAAACTCCCCCTTTCTGAACCAATTGTTCCTGAATTTAATGACGGCAGCATTAGGGAACTGTTTGCTTACACCTATCGAATTATTTATCAGATTCAAGGTAACACTGTAATGATTGCGGCAGTTATTCATGGCAAAAGGCTCTTAGCACAAGCACATTTGGAAACGGATTAACAAAACCTGTGAAGGATAAAGGATAAAGGAGCAAAGTTTATTTTTTTCTTCATCCATTCTTCATATATCAATTTCAATCCCGGCGGTCTGTCGCCGGGTTTGCTCATTTTTTTTATCTCGGATAAAATTACTCTATTTTTAATTATGCAATTGTACTCAATAAAGATATGATATACTGATTAAGACTTACACCTTCTCGTTCAGCAGTTTCAGCTAAACGGCGATGTAAAGATTTCGGCATTCGCACCAACAACTTACCACTGTAGCTATTATCACTACTAGGTAAAGGAATATCGTCACCAGCGAAATGCGCTGTCTCAATCCACAATTCCCGCGCCTCATTAATATTTGCCATTGTCTCTTCTAGCGTTTCACCTTGGGTGAGACATCCAGGTAAATCTTTAATTTGAGCTACGTACCCTCCCTCTGAATCAGGGTAAAGTGTTACAGGGTATTGAAGATTTAAATAGTATTCAAGGGACGGCTTTTCAATCTGCTTGTTCTTCTGGTTCAGTATTTTCATCAATCCACTCTTCTAAATTTAATAGTTCAACTATTCGCTGTACATAAACTCCTTTGACTTTTTGTCCTCCTGTTTTAGGTACAGTAACAGTTCTACCTTGGGAGTCTCGAAAACTATGATGACTACCCCTAGACCTTTTTTCTTCAAAGCCAAAAGCTTCCAATAAATAGCGCACGTCCTGAAACCGCACTTCTGGAGGCTGCTTGAGAAATTGCTCCACTAATTTTTTTAGTTTGCTCATGGGGTGATAGTATCATATATGGTATCACATCAAATCAAGCGTTCGCTCTTGATTATCTAGCGGAATATTATGAGTATCACTTTTAGCAAAGCGAGCTTGAGACTGTCTTTCACAAAGAATGCGATCGCACGTTAACCGATGTGTCATCAACTGATGAAGGAAATGCACTTTTAGCTGCTACTATCTTGTTTTCAGATAATTTATTCATCAGAAGTCTGATAGGAGGGGGTTTAGGATGGCAAAACCTAGCTTTTGGAAAATAGCCAGAAAAAAGCCTGTATTTCTTAGGTGGCGAATTATCTTATTAGTTGTGCTAGGTCTGATTTTCAGTAGTGGTCTTTCTCTGGTGCTATCTAGTTCGAGGCTTATGGCTCAAAACCCCTCCTTACCAATAGGGGAATTATTTTATGCTTCTACTCCAGTCTCTTCCACGAACGAAGGAGTCCAAGTACCCTCAAACACGGAACAACTGATACAAAAAGGGAAGGTTTTATACCAAGTAGGACAATTTGCTGAGGCGGCGCAAAGTTTTCAGCAGTCTGCACGGGTTTATGAGTCTCAAAAAGATACTTTCAACCAAGCTTTGGCATTAAACTATCTTTCTTTGACTGAGCAAAAATTAGGACAGTGGGAGCAAGCTAGCCGAACCATCGCAACTAGCCTCAATTTATTAGAGCGATCGAAATTGAATACGAGAGATACCAAACATATTCTTGCCTTAGCTCTCAACACTCAAGGTAGTTTGCAATTAGCATTAGGACAAGCTGAAAAGGCATTGGAATCGTGGCAAAAAGCTTCTAACATCTATAACGAACTGAACGATGCGGCGGGAAAGACAGGTAGTTTAATCAACCAAGCGACAGCCTTCCAATCTTTAGGGCTTTACCGACGCACAATAAGAATATTCGAGCAGATAGAAAAAAATTTGCTTTCTACACCAGACTCTCTTGTGAAAATTTCTGGATTGCGAAGCTTTGGTAATGTCTTGCTAGCAAGTGGGGATATAGATAAGTCTCAGAAGGTGCTCGAACAAAGTTTGGCATTGGCGCAACAGTTACCAGCATCACAAGCAGAAAGTTCTATTTTATTGAGTTTAGGCAATGCTGCTTTCGCTCGGGGGAACAGAAATCTACTTAGAGATACTATCGACACTGAAGATAATTTTCTACCGTCGAACTGCAGACAAGGTACAATAGCTCGAAGCGATCGCCCTTGGCGCAAGCCGTACCCGGCTTATCGCACCTCGAACTCCTCTCAGAAGGAGAATCGCGTAGCAAGCACGCAAACAGATCCTGCCAAGGCTTACTACACAAAAGCAATCGACTATTACCAGAAAAGTGCAAATACGTCAACATCAACACTAACTGCTGCACAAGCACGATTGAATCGCCTCAAGGTATTGCAGTCTCTTCAAGAGCAACCAACCAATGAGGATTTGCAAGCTATTCAATCTTCCCTCTCAAATTTAACTCCTAGCCGGGGTGCAGTCTACGCCAGGGTGAACTTTGCTCAGAGTTTAATTTGTCTTGTCCATAGGGATCGAGAGACAATCCAGCTTTTAAATACAGCTGTGCAACAAGCAAGAGATCTCAAAGATATACGAGCCGAATCTTATAGTTTAGGTTATCTCGGTCAATTTTATGAGATAGCAAAACAATGGACACAAGCACAGCAATACACTGAATCAGCCTTAAATCTTGCTCAGACAATCGATGCTCCTGACATTGCTTATCAATGGCAATGGCAATTAGGACGCTTGCTACTCGATCGAGGAGATATCAAAGGTGCGGTTACAGCTTACACTACCGCAGTAGAAACTTTAAAATCTATACGGAGTGACTTAGTAGCCCTCAATTCCGATGTTCAATTTGACTTTCGGGATGAAGTAGAGCCTATTTATCGACAGCTCGTTGCATTACTGTTACAACCTTCCCAAATCACCTCCGCGAAAACAGGAGTCAAAGCAGAAGTCAGCCAAGAAAACTTAAAACAAGCTCGTGATGCGATAGAAACTTTACAGTTGGCTGAATTAGATAACTTTTTTAGAGATGCTTGTATTACCGTTAAGCCAACACAAATTGACGAAGTGGTAGACAATACGAATCCACCCACAGCCATTTTTTACTCAATTATTTTGGCAGATCGTATAGAAACAATCGTCAAATTACCGCTTTCTAAAGAATTAAGGCACTACACAACCGATAAACCCAAAGCCGAAGTAGAAAACACCTTAGAAGCACTCAGACAAAAACTAGAACAACGCTATACGTTTCGCGATCGCGAAGAGCTTTCCCAAGAAGTGTATAACTGGATTATCAAACCTGCCATTGCCGATTTGGAGAAAAGCAAAGTTAAAAACCTCGTCTTTGTGTTAGATGGTTCGTTACGGAACATTCCAATGGGAGCACTTTACGATGGCAAACAATATCTTATAGAAAAATATAGTATTGCCCTATCACCTGGCTTGCAACTCCTAGCACCCAATCCAAAACGGGAACGATTTCAAGCTTTAACAGCTGGACTCACAACATCTCGCCTCGATTTTAGTCCTCTACCTAACGTCGCCACCGAATTGGAGCAAATTGCAGCAGTCATTCCCTCAAAAAAACTCGTCAACCAAGACTTTACCGACACAAGTATTGAAAACCAAGTTGGTTCTGCTTCTTACGGAGTCGTTCACCTTGCTACCCACGGTAGATTCAGTTCCCAACTCGAAGAGACATTTATACTTGCTTGGAATGGCAAGATTAATATTAAGGAATTGCGCGAGGTACTCCAAACAAGAGAACAAGTCCTCCGACGTTCATCTCGCGTACCGCCCCCCATCGAATTACTTGTCCTGAGTGCTTGTGAAACAGCAACCGGAGATAAACGAGCTGCTTTAGGGCTTGCGGGAGTTGCTGTGCGTTCTGGCGCAAGAAGTACCCTAGCCTCATTGTGGCAAGTAGATGATAAATCCACATCTATGTTAATGAGTCAATTCTACCGACAATTAACATTAGACCCCAAGATAACCAAAGCAGAAGCCTTACGTCGCGCCCAGTTATTCGTTTTGCAAGATAAAGGACATCCATTCTACTGGGCACCTTATGTTTTAGTAGGGAATTGGCTTTAAAGTTATGCGAGCGCAAATTATGGATTTTAGATTTTGGATTTTGAATTGATATAGCGGTTTTCAATTGGGTGCAATACAGAAAAAAGTTATGGAACCGCAGCCTGTAGCAGCCCGTAGCGGATAAATCTGTACTTCATTCAAGTGAGAATCGCTATAATTTCAGAACTTGCACAGCCTGTAGAAACTGAATTCTTATGGAACGGGCGAGGACGCCCGTTCTTTATTAGTGGCGGGTTGGGGAAGGGTGCTTGTATTACTTTTATTACAAGTGTTCAACCGAACGTGATATTACTTTTCAGTCATCCTTATTAGAAAGAACCCCAGTTTCTGTACGAGGTGCAAAAATGTACACAATTCGTTTAATCTTTAAAAAATCAACTTGCTAATATGTCAGATTTGACATAATCTAGTAGTAACACATAAATGACACATTCAGATGACAAACCGCTTGTTTGGCTTCGTGGTGAGGTAAAGACTCCACCTTTCTCTAGTAATGCTCGTGTTGAAACAGGAGTAGCGCTGAGAAGATTACAGAATGGAGAAATGCTATCAATGCCGTTGTCCCGACCAATGCCTAGTATTGGTTCTCGATGCCATGAATTGCGTATTGAAGATGAAGATAAAACGTGGCGGATTATTTACCGAATTGATGCAGATGCCATTGTTATTCTGGATGTTTTTGCTAAAAAAACGAATCAAACTTCTCAACTTGTCATTGAGCGTTGCCAAAAAAGGCTAAAGCGGTATGACGAGATGGAGTAAATAGACAATAGGAGTTCTTATGGATCTGGAAAAACGCAAGCGTTTAGAAGCTGCTGGATGGACTGTTGGTACAGTGGAAGATTTTTTAGAACTCTCTCCAGTAGAATCTGAACTTGTAGAATTAAAATTAACGTTAAGTCGGTATTTAAAGAGGTTTCGGTCAAGTCAACAAATTTCCCAAGAAACTCTTGCAAAACGTATGAACTCAAGTCAATCAAGAGTGGCAAAAATGGAGGCAGGAGATCCATCTGTTAGTGTCGATCTGCTCGTTCGCGCCTTATTTTACACGGGTGCAACGCGAAAAGATGTTGCCGAGGCGATTCTTTGTAGAAGTGAGGAGAAAAATTAGAGATTTATCCTACTTTTAGCCATCCTCATCACGAAGAAACCCAGTCTCTCTAAGCAGCAGTTGTAGTTTTGCGCGATCGAGTTTTGTATCTTGTTATTTGCCCACATATCAGCAAAGAAGTCTTGCATCAGCGCAATAATGCTGCGATATCTGACAATGGTAGCAACTTTGTAAAGGGAGTTTTAGTGTCTCTACATATTTTGGATACTGACCATGTTTCATTAATTCTGTATAATCATCCCTTAGTTATCGCAAACGCTGCCTAACATCAAATTGCAGTTACAGTAATTACGGTTCAAGAACTTGCCTCAAGCAATTACTAAAAGATAACCCACCTCTGCGAAAAAATCGCTTGCAAAAAGATATGCGAATTGCAGCAATTGCTTTATCGCTCAATGCTACTGTTGTCACGCGCAACCAACGAGACTTTGAACAAGTACCTGGTCTTGAAATTATAGATTGGTCACATTAAAATATAAGTGTTAAAGGTTACATCACTCAACGATAAGTTTTTACTTCCACCACAGTAACATCAAAACTCTCCCACTCCCAGGACGTATGTTAGATATTTATCGTTTTACCAACATTCGGCTACAAGTCGGTAAAACAGTATCACAAGATAGGCAATAATCGAGTAATATTCAGATTCAGGAGTTGCTGTATGACGCACAACGCAGACGACACAGCCAACAACTTCACAGGTGCTAACAAACTCAAAGAGAAAGCTTCTCGAAATCAAGTTCTCACGGCTCCATTACCAGACCCAATTACAAAAAATATTCAAGCGATTAGTTCACTTCAGACCCAGGAAGTTCGAGATATTCCCGCCCACCAGAGGATACTAGAAGCGATCGCTACATTCTTTGGGCGAGTGACATTTCTGTATAGTTTGCTAGTCATACTGGCTATCTGGATTTTTGGCAGTTTTTTCGATCGCTTTTTGCCATTTGACGTGCCATCGTTTAGTTGGTCAGGTCAAGGTCTAGACGCAGCTGCATTGGTGATTTCAACCGGAGTACTGGTGCGACAAACTCGCCAAGAAAACTTTGCCGAACAGCGAGCGCAATTGATGCTACAGCTTAATCTGCTCTCCGAGCAAAAAATTGCCAAGATTATTGCTCTATTAGAAGAACTCCGTACAGATTTGCCTCATGTGATAGATCGGCATGATTTGGAAGCTGAATTGATGCAGTCACCGACTGACCCGATCGCTGTATTGGAAGCACTCCAGAAACACCTAGCTGAAGAGCTGTCATCCACAGAAGAAAACAATATGACTTGAGCGCAGTTTTTTAATAGACTTTTGTTTCTGTTTTGAGACGAAAAGTAAAACTTCATGTATGTTCTTTGTGTCAGAAATCACAATTTCTTGTAAATATAAAGGTTTATTGCCTCCAGAGACACCACGCGTGCTACCGCTTGCGCCTTTATGTCTGTGGCTCCGGTTTCACTATGATAAGTCCAAGTGCGATCGCCTATCTTGTAGCGGGTTTACCACTTCTTTCAAGAAACACATTCCGTAGGATTGGAAATAGAAATGATGTATGCGAAGACAGCGCTACTACGAACCTCAACTATCTACGTATGTAGAAAAAATTAAGTTAATATTATCACTTCGTCTTAGAGTGGTTGTTAAAGATTACAGATTACATCACTCAACGATCGCCTCACTAGCAACATCTTCCAACCCCACAGACTCCAACAAATCTTTCCAATCAGCCGCCAACGCCGCATCTTGGGGTTTAGCACGCCGAAGTTCTCCTAGAGTTGTTATGGCATCTTGCCATATTCCGGCTCGAGCATAAAGGGCGACTCTTTGACGTGGGGTTGCTGCTTGTAGACGACGTGTTAAGTCATTATTAAGAGGGATGCGTTGCACTAAGCCTTCAACTGCTATATCTTCCGAACGGCTTTGAGGGTTACAATCAATTAAGAGATACCAGTGATAGTATTGTCCAACTACGAGGGGTTTCTCTGTGGTGGGAAGACTAACGCTCATGACTCCTGGTGTCTTAGGTAGTGCGATCGCAATTGGTTCAGTGGTGACAGAGTTATTCTTTTCATCGAGCAAGACAAATTTGACTGAGTTGATATTCTTAGGTAAATAGGGAACATAAAACCAAAAAGTTGGATATTCGTTTGCGGTTAATCCTAGAACATATGGTGCGGTGGCTTGCTTTTGGCTTGCGGTTGTTGATACCAAAGGGACTAAAGCGGTGAGACGTTGGTTTACAGCCGGACAATCACCTCGCGTTCCTGCACCTTTTCTGTCTCTCGGTGCGCCACGATTGTCTGGTTGCCTTTCTAAAGCAGGCTGAACAAAACGTATTTTGGTGGTGTTTGATTGCTGAGATTGTACTACTAATAATTGAGTGGAATTAATAATAACTAATATGGCGATGGACACCAACACATTTTTTGCTAAATTTGCTAAGACAAGTGGTTTTTTAATCATAAAATTATCGATTAGTTATAGTTAATTTTTCTAAGCAAAGATTCGCATACATTTACACCTAATACAGTTGCTATAACTCCCAAAGCTACGGGAAGGAATGGTATCCAACAGCCATACAGCAAGAGAATAAAACAGCAACTATAAAGAGTCAGTAATTCACCTGCAATGAAAATTGCCAATTTTAATTGTGACTGACTGTATGCAGCGACTATTCCTGTTAATAAAGACCAGCCCCAAATCCATAAAACTTCACCCCATACAGGTAAAACCCATAGGAGAGGTCGGTTGTCTAACACAGCACTAAGAATTTGACTGACCATATGTGCGTGCAGCAGTACGCCTGGAATTTCTTGGTAAGGAGTTGTTGCCATGCTGTAAGGAGTGAGAAAATAGTCCTTAGCACTTTGTGAGTCAACGCCAATCAGGACAATCTTGTCTTTGACCCAATCGGGATTTAATTGACTGTTCAAGACTTGTGCGACGGTGACTTGTCTTGCAATCTGTTGTGAGGAGCGATAATTGAGCAGTATTTGGTGTCCTCCAGAGTCAAATTGTTGGTAGCCACCTGTAGGAATATCTATAGGTCGAAAGACTACGTTACCAAGTTGCAAGTAGTCTTCTTTGGTAATGTTGAGTTTAATATCTTGTTTGGCTAAATATTGTTTTGCTAACTCGAAGTTGAAGGAGTAACGCGACTTGCAAGGTGATTCCGGGTCTGGTGTCATGGATAGTAAATGACGGCGGACGATCAAATCGCTATCGAAGACAACATCACTAAAACCCGCACGATTTCTTGAAATCTCTGGTGGTGGTGCAATCCCAACTGGTTGTTGTCTGCTACCACTGACTTGACAAATAGCGATCGCATTATTGCTTTTTCGCAAATAATTCGCTAAATTTGGATACTGAGAATCTACTGGAAAGTCTCTATATATATCCAAACCAATAGCTCTTGGTTTGTAGAGTTCTAGTTTTTGTAAGAGTTGTTCTAATGTACTATCCGAGAGCGATGATTTTTGTCTTTGTTTTTGAGCTTGAATATCTGCTTCTGTGACTGTGACTACTAACAGACGGTTATCCAATCCTTCTTCAGGTCGCATTCGCATCATTGAGTCAAAAGCTAATATTTCTGATTGTTGCATGAAACCTAGCGATCGCACTCCTGAAATGAAGCCTGCAATGGCGACACTCGTTATAAATGCAGTTTGTAAAGCCCGCACCGTCAACTTACGGGAAACAGACGTGTTAGTTTTCCCACGTAACTCAAGCCATGTTAAAGGGTCTTCTGCTGGATTTTGGTAGAGCGCGGGTAACCAAGAAGCACCGGGAAATTCATCTTCCAAACCTTGCAATCTTAAGCGTGCGTGACGCACGGCTAAATAGAAAGATTGACCGCTCGAAAACGCCCCCAAAAAATGTTTCATAAACTCTTGGGCGACTAAATCCGGTACTTCTTCCCGCATAACAATAATTTGGGGAATTTGCAAATCGGTTAACTGTTGTGCGAGTCCCAAGCCATCACAGGAATTGAAAATAGCCATTTTTAACCCACGTGAAATGGCATATTTCAGAGCATTTTTTAACTCAGCAATTGTCAAACTACTGGTTTGATTGATATGTATATGACCTTTATCTCCTTGGCTGTGGCTATGTCCTGCAAAAAACAGAATATCCCAACCTTGTTCTTCCCAAAGCCATTTATCTAACTCTTGACGCGAAGGTTCTACCAAAAAGACTGTTGATGCATAGGGTAATTGTTCGAGAATCTTTCTATCTTGCTGGACATCAATTCCTTCACTATTCCCCAAAATTGCCAAAATGTTTACCTTATTCTTTTTTTGTTTGGGTAATAGTTTGACTCGCTCGTATTTTGGTGTACTGACAGCGACTTCACATAACTGATAACGTTCTATAAAATTCCATAAATACCAAGGAAGACGTTGTAAAAGACAATCGCTAGCTTCAATGACGATTTGAAATTCTTCGTCTAAAGCCAATCGCTCTCTTAATTGTTGGTCAATTGGCCGAAATAGATCGCAACTCAACCAAGAATTAATAGCTTCATATAATTGTTCTTGAACTTCGCTAAAATCGACTTCACTGATATTAGTTAAACCTGTTTCTTCTATCTCAATTCCAGAACGACTTACCAATCTTTGGTGAAGTGCTTGATATATGAGTTGAAAGCGTTTATATAGTTCGGAAATTTCTGGAGCAGGAGGTAAACCGCCTATAAATTTAATTGGACGCGAGTTGTTATTTTCCCACAGTTGTGCAGTCACAGGGGAAAAGCCATCATCTAAGTTGCCTTTTTCAAGGTTGATAACAACTAACTTGCTCATCTTTTCAATTGAAGGCAGAGAACAGGAGATTGAGTTTTAATTAACTAATTCTTTAGATTGAAAAATATTCTACCATAGAAAAGTTGTCAAGAGCGAGTTTGACAGCAAATTTGGTTCCGGGTAAACCTTTAAAATAGTTGAGTTGAATGTAGCAATCTCGACCTCTAGATTTAATTTCTTGTAAAGGGCTTTCTGATTCTAAAAGTATGAGCTTGAGATTGGGTGGCAGATATTTCTCATTTCCTGTAGGATGAACTTGTACGAGAATACCAGTTTTTTCTTCTTCCTGGGAGAGTGCAAGCATCAGGGCTAAAGATTTTCCTCCTAATTGCATTCCCAAATCAATTAACTTGACTCCATGAACGCTAGGTTTCTTATTTGTAGAAGAACTTCTAACATCTAATGCTAAAGTTCCTATTTGTGGATTCAGGGCTTCATGAATAGGATGCCAACCTACTGCAAACACTTCTTGAAACCATTGACTGAGTTGCACTGAGATGGGTGGGGAGTCTGTACGAACTGTTGCTGTACTCTCAGTCGCAGCAGTATTTTGCTCTCGACCTAAGCGTCGATTATACAGCTGTTGTCGCCATTGTTCCTGAGAAATAAGTGCCGCCCACTGCTCGAAGGGTATATCTAACAACCTAGGAGAATAAATCGATGCATCGCTCAATGTTTGTAATAACTTTTCAGCTTCTGCTGCTGACAAAGTGACTTCAGGTGGAATGTCTGCTTGCAAATGCAGCCCTAGTGTCGCAAACAGTAAGGTGAAGTTTTCCGATAGCTGTTCTATGGGTAAAGAATAAGTGCGATCGCTGTCATTATAGCTCCCTTGGTTCTTCAACAGATGGTGAGTCACAAAACCGCCCACTCTCATCCAAGAATCATCTTCCTCATCTAAATTGACTTGTACGCTCAGGTAATAATCAGCCGCCCAACTGTTAATATCTACCCATTCTTGCGGTACGCGCAATTCTTCTATATCTAAGGTTTCTGTTGGTACTAAGACTATCCGAGCTTCGCCCACCTTTATTGCCGTACCATTGACTATTTCCAAAAGGCTGGGTAAATTTTCTTGAGAAGGAAATACTTCTGGTTGTAAGGTTGATTCTTCTCTCAACCACTCTTGAAACCAACTCAGTAAGTGGCTCAAGCAGACGCGATTGAGATATGCATTGTATCTTGCGATCGTATTTGAATGATGTTGAGAAAGCTGCCATGCTTCTTCTTGTTTTGCTGTCTCCAATGGCATCCAAATATGTTTAGTGTCGATATTGACGAAATCAGATAGACTTAACATGGGTTCTCTTCCTAAAGCAATTTTAACTAGTTCGTCTTAATTTTGAACGTATCTTTCTAGAAAAGAAACTTTCTCTTCTAGTGTCATTTCTTCATCTCCAGATTTTGAAGCATTTTTGATTGCTGATTTCACTAGATATTTATAGTGTTGACTCAACCACTTCTCTAAATATTCTTTAATCCAAATATTTATTTCTCCTATTAACTTCTCTTGTAAATGATTTTTGGCTTTGTTAAGTCTTCTGGTTGTTTCCTCAATATTAATATTGGCAATTTTATGTTCCTCCTTTGTTTGTCCGTAATAAAGCTGTAAAATTTCGCGTTCTTCACTTGCTAATTTCTTAACTGCTGACACCAAAGCGGCTTGAATTAAATCTGAATGTACGGGGGCTTTATATTCTCTGCACAACCACTTATCTACATATTGTTTAACCCATGCTTGGGATTGAGAAACTCCTGCTAAAGTTTCCAGTAATTGAATTGTGGATTTGGCAAGATAGCGAGAAATTGTACTTTGATTTATTTTCAATTTAGCTGCTAGCTGTTGTTGATTGAGACCTAAACCATAATAGAGTAGCAAAATTTTCTGATGGTCTGATTTCATAACTTGCAGTTTCTCAGATAAAACAGAATTCACTTTCTTGACAAGCTCATCTCGACTATCTCTTATCTCTTCAGTCGTAAATATTCCTTCCCATTCAACATCCGCCATCTCAGTTTGTAATTCCGCTCTAGCTTCAAATCCCTCAGACTGTAATGCCTCAAGTGAAAACTTTGGTAAAATTGACTTTGGATAATTTTCTAAAGCTTTAATGCAAATCTCCATCCAATCTTTAATTTGTTTGGCAGTGACGTTAGTTGAATTAGCAGATACCTCATGGGGTGTTCTGGGTAAGGTCTTTTCCACGTTATAATATTGTACAGATTTTTCAAAATCTTCTTCATCAGGAGCAACCCATTTTTTTCCCGTACTTCTAGCTGGATTTTTTACTTTATTCATTAAATAAACTTGTTTAAAATATTTTCGAGCAAAAATAATTTGTGTAATTTCCGGCTCTACAATTCCCAATACTTTTAGTGCTTCTTGCAATTCTAGATCGCTTTTCTTATATAGCAGTCGCCATCGTGAAAAGCGATTGATCTCTGCTGAAAACTTAATATTATTGATTAATACCTGACTAACATATGTTTCTAAATTTGCATTATATGAATTCTGATATTTAGCTAAAATCTCTCGTAACTTTAAAGGATTATAAATTAGTAATCTGGCAATAACAAAATATTCTTCCCAAGAATCGATTGCGCCATTACATAAATTTTTAGCAGCCCAATAGCATTTTTCTTCAAAGTAACTTGCTAAATGTTCGCAAGCAAGTTGTGTTTTATTTCTTGGCTCCCAATCAGCCAATAATTGTGATTCGTTCAGGACAACTTTTCTCCAAAAATTTACTATTTCGACAATTTTATCTTTCTGAGTAAAGAACTGGGAAAGTTCTTCATGCCTTGATTCATATAACTTTATATTGCGTTGTAAAACAGGTAGGTATTTCCATTGCAGCGTCAATCCACGAGTACTGTTAGAACTCACGAGGTAAGTAGAAAATTTGTTCAGATTGTTCTCTCGCTTTGGTAGTACAGGAATATTATCCAACTTGATAAAACTTAGCATCTTATTTTTCTCGATTTTTCTCTCTACTGACAATAAAGTGATGATGCACGATGTGCAAGTTATCACTACATCGTCTTGTTTTATGAGCCTTTCCCTCTATTAAACATATTGGGAGTTACTCAAGCTCATTATGCAAGTTGTTCTGAATATCGCTATAGGTTTCGTCAGAAATTGCTATGATATGGACAAAATGGGTTGGTTGTGGTATACCTTGAAGTCGCGGTAAATGATTATAATTTTACACAACAAAGGAAGAAAACAGAAGGAAAGGGTGTTAGGTTTTATACTAATTTCAGATCTTTATTATATGCTACTGAAGCTAATAATCCTATTACTTATACAGCCTTCGTAGTCTTAATTTTTGTAGTGTGGGTGTCCTCTCCTGCCATATTGTGCAAATTTAAAGCTTAATAGACCGCGCAATTTATTGATGAATAAAATAGCACATTCTTTGTTAATAACTTCCTAAGTTAGGTTTACCCCCCTTAATCCCCCCTTATAAAGGGGGGAAATTGAAAATCGAGTTCCCTCCCCTGACTCAGGAAGGAAATTGAAAATCGAGTTCCCTCCCCTGACTCAGGAAG